>DUIB01000012.1 GCA_013330595.1 Candidatus Woesearchaeota archaeon
TTTAGATAGTAAAAAATATATACTCGAAATAATTGAATTTAGCATGCATAAAGCTATTAAAAAAATAATTAGATATACTTCGTTTACAGCATTATTAGCATACGGATACAACAATATAGTCTACCCAGTATCGTTAATATTCGATAAACACGACACATATTTTGATAAACGAATTCAAGAAAAAACAGATATGATTCAATTTACAATTAATTATAAGGGGTCTGCTGAGCTCAGAGCATATCATTATTTGAAAGCTTCAGCAATAGCCATGAGTGGTTTCATAAAGTATGGTGAACCTGGAGGATTTCCCGATTCTGAGGAAACATTAGAATATGCAATAAAAACAGGAATAGGAGATTGTTATGTAACCACACAATTCACTTATTCAAATTTCATTCATTTAGCAATTATAAAAAATGATCACGAAATACTCGATAATGTAAGAACAGTATCAGGATATACAGATTATGGCAATGAAATTCGTGGACACAAATGGATAGAATTCAAACTAAACAATGACTGGGTGCCATTTGAAACCACTATGATAGATCGTAGGATGTTTAATGTCGAACAGGAGTTAACTAGCAAAAATAAGCTAACATCATTAGATTCAGTTATATTAGATATGGACCCAAATATATATACGGGTTTAGGCTATTACAAAATAAATAAGGATTTATCTACTGATAGGAGAATAAACTGGATCGGGGCACTTACTAATTTTAGATTCATTGTATTCGAGCAAATTTTCAAATAGTTTTATATTTCGATCATCGATTGAATCCAGTTTTCTGTGTTTGATATGCATTAACAGATAATTATCTTCTCCACCTATCAAGCTCGGCACCGCACTATTCATGACTTCCCATGATGTATAAGAAAGGGACAATACAAGCATTGTTTTTGTTATATACGAATATATCTTCTTCATAAAAGTAGTAATGCTTAAGATAATATATATTTTTCGTCTTCAAAATCGGAAATAATCCGGACTTCTCCGGATATCATTCAGATTATTTCTTCAATTGTTGCTTCTTTATATCCTCTGTGATCTTTTGTATCTGATCTTTCTGCTTCTCAATATCCTTTTCTATCTTATATGAATCATCATTCTTTATCTGCTCAGACTGTTTCTTTAATGTCCTTATTGCATTCTGTCGATAATATTCTAATGATTTCTTCTCATACAATTTCCTTTCCTCTTTTTTTACAGGATCAACAGTTGACCTTTTTATAGGAAGTATTGAATGGAATACTTTTTGTTGTGGCTTATCATAAACACCTATAATCTCAATATTTGAACCATATCGTGGATTGATGCTTATTGCTGAATGGAAAAATCCTCTTCCTGAAAAATCTATCTCGACCATTCTTGCTTCACGAACTTTTTTGATCATTATGATTGTTACTATCATTCTTAAGATTCCTGAAATCAATAAAACATAAGGGATGCTTGAAGTGATCCATATTGGCGAAATCTTTATCAATAAGCTTCCAAGAACAGCTCCAAGGAAAATTCCTATGCCCACAAGAAAATTATAATATGAGATGTGCTTGATCCTTTCATCTTTTGATGTTGCATCAAACAAGAAGCTTGAAGTGCTGAGATTGAATGCACTCCAGGCAATTCCAGAGATAATCTCTTCAATCAATAAGAATAAGAAAACATAAAATGGATTTTTTATGTATATTGCAAAAATCATCATTATTGGCATTAATGGAACAATAAATCCAGATATTGTCAAGACTTTTTTTGATCCATGCTTATCGATCATTCTTCCAAAAAAGCTCATTGCAAAAAAGCTTGCAGCAATGCTTACAGCAGTTATGATTGTAAAATAAACATATCCTAATTGCAGGTCTTTAAGCAGAAATAATGCAAAAAATGGCATGCTAATAGATGCTGCTGCCTTGAACAAGAAAACGTAAGTTACAAAGATTCCATAATTATTATGGGTCATGTTTTTAAGGAATTTGATGAATGAGGTCTTCTTTTCAGGAATCTTGAATTCTGGATCATATATCTTTGCCTTATAGAATGCTGCTGTGAATCTTGCAATAAATGCAATAATAAACAATATTGCAAATCCATAGAATACAGAATTAGCAAACTTCAAGCCATGGAATGAATTGATGATAAATCCTGCAATAAATGTGCTTAGAAAGTTTATTAGATTAATTATTCGATTTCTTTTGCCGAAAAATTCTCCTCTCTTATCCTCAGAGACAATATCTCCAAGAATGCTATTATATATAGGGCCTTGAAATGTTCCAAGACATGCCTCTAAAGTAATAATCAACAAAACAAGCCATAAATTACCTTTAGCAATAAATGGAATCAACAACAACGGAAGAAACATGAATGATTGTATCAATGCAGTCAAAAAGATCAATCTTGATCTGGTCTTGAATATCCTTAATGATTCCTGGCTGAATAATTGAAAGAAATTAGCAATAAGCTGAGGTACTGATCCAATAGCCGCAAGCATTCCTGTTGAAGCATTTAATGCAATTGCAAAAGGCATGATGTATGATTCTGTAAAGCCTGACTTGATAGAAGTAAAAATGCCATCTTTTATGCAATACTTTACTGATCTCTCTTTCTTTACATATTCAGGAGTTACATCCTTCTTTGGCTTGGATTCCTTCTGTTTCTTCTGTTCCTCCATCAATTCAGATAATTTCCTAGGCATAGTATTAATTGTATTGACCCTATTTATATATATTTTGAATTTAATAAAATATATAAAGCGATATATATCGCTATAAGTATGTGGGTTGCAAAGATCAAGTTCAGTACTAAAGGAACATTGATAGGATCAAGAGCAGAAAAATACAAGATAGTGCTTTATGGTTATCCTGTTTCTTTTGTCAAAGATAAGGATTGGATAAAAGTCAATGTAGTAGGAAGAGTCATTGGTGATGATAAAAAGATAAGACAATTCTGCAATGACTTGAAAAAACAAGAAAGAGTGTTGCATCTTGAAATGAACAATAATTTTATGATTGCAACAATAAAAGAACCATTGTTTCTGGAATGCGTGTATAATGAGAAGATATTACATGTATCACCAGCAGTCATTTCCCATGAAGGATATGAAATACTTAACTTAGCTTCATTTGACAGGAAGCTCTTGGAAGATACATATAAGGCCTTGAAGAATAATTCTGGAGAATTATTATCAATAAAAAAGAGCAAAGTAACTGGCATATCAATAATGAGAATGAGCAATGAATTGACTGAAAAACAACGTGCAGCAATAGAATTAGCCATAAAGCACGGCTATTATTATAGTCCGAGAAAGATTACTGTTGAGCAGCTTGCAAAGATTGCTAAATTGTCATTTTCTACATATCAAGTCCATCTACGCAAGGCAGAAGCAAAGCTCATGCCACAACTTCTTGAATAATTCTTCTAAACCAGTAAAACTAAGAGACGATATATATCGCTATAAAAAAGAAATATATTTATACTATTAGATAGTAGTTATGAGATTCGCAGAACAAATATTGAATGAGAAAGAAATTAAAGAATACGAATTTAGATGGCAACTGCATGAAAAATACAAAATAAATAATAGATTTGATGTGCATAATAATATACCAATCATAGGTTTGATCTATAAGTTTCCTAATAAAAATTTATTTAAAGCACATATATTCGGACAAAGATTAAGAAAATACAACCCATATTTCTGCATTGAAAAATATTATAATCCGTTTTGGCATCTAAATCATTATAATATGGCTGCTGAGCAAATGTATCACGCAGGCACTGCCTTAATAAGGGATAATCTAGAATTATGTGCTAAAGAATTTAAAGTGGACACAGAATTAAGGAGGGAAGCATATTTTAGAAATAACATATCTATAGAAATGATTCTGAATACGCTTCGAAGCTCAAAAGACTATAAACTTGAAGAAGTTAAATTCGCATTTTATGATGAAACAAATTCAGAATATATTGGTCAAATATATGCTAAGGCAATAGTTACAGAAAGAAAATATATAAAAGAATACAAAAGATTAAACGAAGCTTCTGAATCTATCATAAATTCATTGATAAGACAAATAAATAAACAAGATTTTCGCTTAAAGCAATTGTTAATACAAAGAGCAGATAAGCCTATAAAAAAAGATGAACTAATTCATAAGCTTCTAAATAATGAGGATTGTTTACAGGATCTAAAAAGATTTTTTTCATTATGGGACATACCATTAGACTATGAGACAAGATACGACAAACGAAAATCTTTATAAATAGCCTAAATTTCCTCATGATTATTAGCACGCTCACATAGAGTATGTTCTCAATTGTGTGCCGAGTTATTTAGTATAGAAGTTAAAAATCATAGTTCGCTAGGTGCTAATAATAAAAACATGAATCAAATACTTGCATTCGGGAAATGGGATTGCTCTCAGATCAAGGTAGATGATCCTGGAGTTGCACCGTATATTATTACTAAGCCAACTATTGTTACAAAGACAGGAGCTAGATATGCTGGTCAGAAATTCTATAAGTCAAAGATATTCATTGTTGAAAGGCTAATGAATAAATTGATGGTTCCGGGCCATAGAGGTAAAAAGCATAAGATAACAAGCAGACAGGCAACAGGCAAGGCACAGACAGCTAATAGGATTGTCCTAGAAGCATTCAATATCATTGAGCAAAGACTAAAGAAAAATCCTGTTGAGGTTTTTGTAAAGGCTTTAGAGAATGCTGCTCCAAGAGAGGAAGTTATTGCAATCGAGTATGGAGGAGCAAGATATCCAAAAGCATTGGAATGCGCACCGCAAAGAAGGGTTGATCTTGCATTAAGGCAGATGACCCAATCTACATTCCAGAAGACATTTAATGCAAAAAAAGGAGCATCAGAGGCATTGGCAGCAGAGATCATAAACGCATTCCAATTAAGCGCACAATCAGCAGCTGTTTCTAAGAAACTTGAGCTTGAAAGACAGGCAGATGCTGCAAGATAAAATTGATTAACTTTTTAAAATTCTCTACAATCCTTAAAATATGTCATATTATTCATTGCAGAAACAGATATATAACAATAAGATAGAAAGGAAATTCAATGTTACTGATATTGGCAAAGAATTAAATCTAATGTCTGAAGAGCTTTCTGAGTTGAGTGAAGCAATGGATAATAATAACCTAGAAGGAATTATCGACGCTGTAGGAGATCTTTTTATTTATGTGCTGGGATTGTGCGAGATGTTTAAGGTTAATTCTGATGAAAAAATAATGTATGCGCCTATAGAAGAAAATCAGGATATATATCTGAGAAGGCTAGTCAAAGAGACTGGATTAATAGCAAAAACATTGAAGAAGAGCAATAAGAATCCTGTAGAGTATATAGACAGAAGAGATGAATTTGTTATCCATATAGGAAAATTAATGGGATACTGCATTAAAAACCTGGAATTTATTAATCAGGATCCTAAAGATGTTATCTATAGTATAATAAACAATAATAAGGCAAGGACACATGAAGGAAAGATATGAAACACATGATAAATAAAGCTCGGCTTACAGAATTCTCAGAAAAAGTCTATGCAATATGCAGCAAGATCCCTAAGGGTAAAGTCATGACTTATGGACAGATTGCAAAGATTCTTAAAAGTAGTCCAAGAGCTGTCGGCCAGGCATTGAAACATAATCCTTATGCTCCAAAAATACCGTGTCACAGGGTCATCAAGAGCGATGGAACATTAGGAGGATTTAATGGAAAGATGCATTCAATGAAAAAGATCAAGCTTTTAAGATCAGAAGGCGTTGAAGTGGAGGATTTCCGGATTGATGAAAGATTTATTAAAAGTGATTAATTATTCTTTGCCAAGCTGTTCGCTCTTTAGATCCTATTTTTTCAATATCGCTATTCCTGCAGGGACCAATTTTATTTCAGATAATAGAGACATTGCTGCATGATGATTTTTTCGATTCATTTTAATAGATTTAATATACAATTATAAGAAGACGTTGCTAAGATTTTCTTTATCTATCAATCTGTTTAGTATCTTATTATTATCCCATAATATTTCCGTTTCTAATTCTTTGTTTTTTTTAGATATCCTGCAAACGCAATATCCCTCACCTAGAATATAGTCTGTCTCTTGCTTTGATATGGGTTCGTTGTTATATATAAAAGCGGATATTAGTGTCGGATATCTTCTATTTGTTAATACTACTCCATCTTTGTATATTCCTTCCAGTGTGCCTCCTAAAAATGTTCTGTCTAGCACCAGATTATTTTGTACATGTGATATGTACTCTTTCGTTTTTCGCACTTTTTCTTCCAAAACTCTTAATAAATATCCCTTTTCCTGAACCTGCAAATTTAACCTAATAAACCATCTTAAGATTTCCTCTTGAGAAATATTGTCAGATCTTAATGCCTCTAATGCTTTAGTATATTGCTGCAATTCCTCCTGTCTTTTCTCATAGACATTTTTTCCATTAAATAATGTGAGTGATGTGAATTCTTCTGGCACGTTTTTAGACCCGCTAAGATATGCTATGTGATCAGCTACCAGACTCGCTACAGTTTGATTACTGTCATTAAGGATTGCCTTAGAGATATTTTTATCTAGTATTCTTAACACGGATGCTAATTCTCTAATGTTGAATTTTTTTCTAAGTCCCGTCATATCATGACTAAGATATTTCAGGGAGTATTTTTCTCCAAGCGTCTCAGATATTTTTTCCGCTACTTGCATGAGTTGAGGATAATATTCGTTAGTTCTTGTTCCGCTGATGGTCAATCTATATCCGAGATGGTTTGCTATCGCGAGGAATAATCCTCCATTCATCGTGATTCTTCTCTGTTCTGTCAAATCAGAAAAATTTTCAGGAATCGCATATAAGGGCATCCTCATGTTACCATTCCCTATAATTTTTAATTGAGGTCCTGTTGTTTCGACTATTTGTTCATATCCCTTATTTAATAACTGTATAATTTCTTTGTTATTGGCAAGGATGCTATCGATAGTTTCAACCGATATTGTCAGTCCAAAACGTGATAAAAGCGCTGTATTGAAATGTATTAATTGATCGGAAATCCTTCCCAGACCGACACTTTCTGTGAGCATCACATACAATTCATTAATTCTTCCGTCAACGGTCTTTCTTAATCTCTCTAGATTGCTCTGCCTTTTTAATGCGAAAAATGGATGTCCGAACTTTATCTCATCGACTTGAGAGCGGTAAAGGGTCAATGATTCCCTAAATGTTTTTTTTAATTCTTTGACAAATTTTTCTACATCTTTTTTATTAAATGGCGCCACGAACGAGAGGGGGAGATTGCTTACCTTATCAGGGGATATTAAGTTGATAAATTCGTTTTCAAAATACACTCCCAATCCATTTTTTATTTTTTCTTTTCTTGTTTTGAATCCGACATCATAGGTATAAGGGATCCATTTCACAGCAGTTCCTGCACTGTCTGCTATTTGTTTAGCTAATATTATCTCTCCTATATTTGTGTTCAATAAATCCAATTTTGGATGGAATGTAATCAACGGTCCAAGTCTCCGGTCTTCTGTCTGACTCAATACTTCTAAAATTATTTGCTCAGCCGTCTTGTTTGTGTTAGCCATTTTTTATGAACTCTTTAATTATTTTGTACTCTTGATATTTAAGAGAACTGAAGATGTTATGTCCTGTATTTTTCAAAAATATTATCTTGTATTTCAGATTAATCTTATTGAAAAGTTTAATATTTTCTCTTAAAATACCGCTAGGAGTTAACTCGTCATCTTCTCCTTGAAACATAAGAATTCTAGCATTCTTGAATTTTTCAATCTGGGTTGTATGATTTCCAATAATCTGATCATTCATCAAGTTTTTGTAGCGTGTTATGTCCATACGATAAACATTTTTGTTTATCTCTAATTCTGTCAATAGTTCCTTGTATAATCTATGATTCAACGATTCATCCAATTGTTTCAATGAAAATATTGGTGAGAATAATATTGCCTTGTTTATCAATGGGTTGTTTTTAATTATCTCCATAACGACAAATGATCCGAAGCTTGATCCTAAAAGTATTGTTTCATTTATGTTAAATGTTAATTTCTCCTCTTTTATTATATCAATGAATGACCCTCTAGCAACAGTATCTAAGAGACTGTGGAGGTCTCTTATGAAATTTTTGTCTATGAATCTTCCATCGCTTTCCCAAGACCCTGCGTATCTTAGCTGTATAGTGATGGTGTTATTATCGCAGATTTTTTTTAAATATGCTTGTTGCTTTGGAATGCTAGGGATACCAGGTAAGTATATGACGATTTTTTTATCTTTGATTTCTTCATTAGATATAAATAATTCCATATAGAACCCATTTATGAAAGTTTTGACGATTCTCATTTAGATCACCTTTAATATCTGAGATAATGTTTCGGCTTTTATGCTTCTTTCATGCAATCTCGATTGATTGTATGTAATTATTTGAATGGTTTTCACTCCAGCGCTCTGTACAGCAACAAGATTCCTATACTATTGGTCTATGTATGCTATAGCCAGAGCATTTTCTCTTTGTATATTTAATAAGCATCTCATCTTCAGACAATCCCATCAATCCTATTATTGTTTTTCTTGTCGGAATTACTGAGTCTTCTGACTGAAATGCATGCATAAATGCATTTATATTTAAATAAGTCAAATCAAGTATTACTCCATCTAATGCCATGATTATGCTTTTCATAATAATCCGCTCTTATATTTTTGCATATGATGCGACGCATATTGTGTTAACTCAAGCCATTGTTCTCTTGTAATATTCTCAAAAGGCATTATATTAAAAGGTAGTGATTTTAATCTGTCGCCGTATACTTTTATCTTTTCTGCGTCTCTGATTATCCTAGGCAATACAGTAACTAGTTTTGGCAACAATTCTCTGACTTTTATATCGTTTTCGTTTTCGTATTTGAGGAATGTTGATTCTGCCATCTCCCACATTTTCAACTCTGTGACGTTATAATCGCATCCAAATTCTAGTCCTGTAGCCAATAATCCGTATATTACATCATATACTCTGTCTTTTCTTCCCCTTGTTGCTGAATCTGGTGCACCCATCCAATGCCTTAAGTATCCTGCATTCATGTCTAAGCCAGTAGGATACCCGTTTCTATGCATAACTGTGTTGATGTCTGTCCATTCCATCCAAAATCTCTTTCTTTCATTGAATCCTCCAACATCTCGCAATAATTGTGAATAAGCTAATGCAAACAGGCCTTCTATTTTCATATAAGTCACACCATTGATCACTTCCTTCGGGGTGGTCTTTCTTGGTTTAAACATCACATCAGAATCGTCAACGTATGATTTGAGTCCTATCATTGCTAGATTGGTCTTTTTTAAAGTGTCCACCAGATTCTCGAAGACGTGCTCTCCATGAATAGTACAGTCGTCATCTATTAATCCAATTAACGGAGTCTCACATATGCTTAATATTTTGTTTCTTGCTTCTGGTATGCTATAAGTTTCAGAATTATATGTAGTTACTGTTGTATTCGGATATTCTTTAACAGCATTTTCTAGATTTCCAGCACCATTATTGTCTACCTTTGCATTGATTAATATATTAACCCTGATTCCTGAGGATGATACACTCTTGACAGATTCTAGTAATTTAAAGAGATATTCTTTTCTGGAAGGTAATGTTATGATACCTAAACTAAGATTTGATGCTAGGCTATTCATATAATTACTATAAAGTAGTTATTTATAAATTTTTTTATTTATTTTCGGAAAACTTCCGGAAATTATCTGTTTTTAGGATTATTTCTTTATAGACTCTAATTCCTCAGCACCCTATTTGTTGAGTTTTTCATATTGTCCATAGGGAGCACATCCTCATGTTGCAATGTCCTATGAAAAATTGATATTCGCTCACCTTGGGCTGGCAAAGAATGTGTTATTAACAAAAAATATAAATAAGCCATATTTCTCTGTATTATGAAGGCTTTAATGATCATTGCTCCTGAAGATTTTAGGGATGAAGAATTCCAGATCCCATATGATTTCTTGAAATTACGGAATATTGATATTGATATTGCCTCTACAAGAAAAGGCTTATGCAAAGGAAAGCTTGGGATGAGTATAACAGCAAGCAAGGATCTATCAGGAATAAGAGTCAATGATTATGATGCAATAATATTTATTGGAGGTCCAGGAACTCCGATAGTAAGAAGTGATATGAATTCTGTAAGGATTGCTAAAGAGGCTTTTGATCAGAAAAAAATCATTGCCGCAATATGCTGGAGTCCAACAATACTAGCAAAAGCCGGCATCTTAAAGAACAGGAAAGCAACAGTATGGAATGGCATGGATAATGAATATAAAATGCTTACATCAGCATATCTAGAAAAACAAGGAGCGTTCTATACAGGAGAATCAGCAACAAAAGACGGAAATATTATTACTGCAGATGGTCCTGGATCAGCAAAGCAATTCGGTGAAATGATCTATAAGGCATTGAGTGATTAATAATTATAATATTGATATATCAAATAAAAAGAAAATGAAAAAAATCCTATTAATCAAGGAATTGAAGAAGGACAATATTGTCAATGACATATTTGTTGTCAAGTTCAAGAAGCCTGTTGAGCCTTATAAGAATGGTTTTAAGTTTGAATTAAGGCTTGGAGATAGTTCTGGAGAGATCATGTTCAAGTATTGGGGATCAATGAATGAAGTAAAAGTCAATCAATTGTATGATAAAATCAGGAAGGATGATGTTGTTTTTGTCCAGGGAAGAGTTAATGAATGGAATAATGCATTAGAGATTGCTGCAAATGACAATAATGAGATAAAAGTTCTTGATAATTCTGAATATAATGCATCTGAATTCATCAAGCATACAGAGAAAGATATTGAAACAATGTGGAATGATCTAATAAAAATAACTGATACAATAAAAGATCCGGAGATATCTGCTCTTGTTGATTATTTTGTCAAAGATGAGGGTTTTGCAGAGAAATTCAAGAAACATCCTGCAGCAATGTACAAGCATCATGGATGGATAGGAGGATTGCTTGAGCATACATTGATTGTAATAGGCAATGTCCTTCATGTTCATAAGAATTATCCTCAATTAAACAGGGATTTATTGATTGCAGGAGCATTATTCCATGACATCGGAAAAATAAATGAGCTAGAAGTAAAAAGCAGCATCAAGATGAGCACAGAAGGAATGCTTGTAGGTCATGTTAATATAGCAATCGAATGGCTTAGCAAAGCAATGGAGGAATTAAAGATTTCTGAAATATTAAAGATAAAGATGATACATATGATCATGACACACATGGGAGAGTATGGATCAAATAAATTGCCATCATTCCCAGAAGCATTAGTTGTCTTTTATTCAGACCAGATGGATGCCAATCTAGTGACAATGCTTGTCCTCATGAAAGATGCAAGGACAGAGGATGATTATATCTATCAGAAAGACTTCGGGAATATATATTTGAAATGATGAAAACAACAATTACAATATCTGCGAATACTAGAGACCAGATAAAAGAATTTAGAAATAAAGGAGAAACATATAATGATATACTAACGAGAATTCTTAATAGTGCCAAAGAAAGACAACTTCAAGAATTATTGATGGATGAGAAAGACACTTTAACAATAGCAGAAGCAAGAGCTAAACTTAATAGAAAATAGAATGGTAAAAGTCATAATAACAGGACGCCTGTACAAAGATATTGCAAAAAAATTTAGTAAGATAGAAGCGAACAAGATCATTGATTTGCTTGAGACATTAGAAGAAAACCCATCAAAAGGCAAAGAGATATGTTTTGTAGGAAAAATAGTCATCAAAGAAATCAAATACGGAAAATTCAGATTTTATTTTATAACAGACGGATATAAACTAAAATTCTTGAAAGCTCAAGAAATAAAGGACTTGATCATAAAATTTGTCCGCATGTCAAGAACCGTAGTTCTTGATCATGATCAGAAATCTAAGATTTCCGACATGTCAGAAAAAAAGAACCAACAGAAAACAATAGACGAGATAAAAACTGTT
>DUIB01000010.1 GCA_013330595.1 Candidatus Woesearchaeota archaeon
CTGGAAAGATCTCAAGAGAATTACAAGTATTCTATAATCCTGTTATGAAGACTAACAGAGATATTACGATTGCTGTCCTGAATGCTCTGAATCAAAAGGATATGCAATTATGTGATCTAATGGCAGGATCTGGAGTGAGGAGTCTAAGATTTATTAAAGAGCTGAAACCAGGAATCATCAGCAGATTGGTTGTCAATGATTATAGTAAAGATTTTCCTGAATTATTCAAGAAGAATATGATGTTGAATAAAATTAATCAAGACAATAATATTGTCATTCAAAACATAGATGCAAATAAGCTTTTATTAGAATCTACTGGCTTTGATTTCATTGATATTGATCCATTTGGGAGCCCTAATGATTTTCTTGATAATTCAATCATTAGATTGAGCAGAAAAGGCATTCTTGCAGTGACAGCAACCGATACAGCTCCTTTGGCCGGAACATATCCTGATGCATGTAAGAGAAATTATTGGGCTAAACCTTTGAGAAATCATTTAATGCATGAAATAGGTTTAAGAATTCTTATCAGAAAAATACAATTGATTGGAACACAACATGATAAAGCATTAATTCCCATCTATGCATACTATAAAGATCATTATTTCAGGATATTCTTCAAATGCATTAAATCAAAAAAAGAATGTGACAAGATACTGGAGAATCATAAATATTTTCTTTATTGCAATAATTGCCAATCATTCTGGACAGCAGATATTAATCACGGATTTTGTTGCAATAAAGACATGGAATATTCTGGACTGCTATGGACAGGATCATTATGGGATGCAGAATTGATTAAGAAGATGCCCTCAGAGGATAAATTTATGAG
The DNA here is from genome assembly GCA_013330595.1 of Candidatus Woesearchaeota archaeon. Taxonomy (GTDB): domain Archaea; phylum Nanobdellota; class Nanobdellia; order Woesearchaeales; family UBA9642; genus UBA9642; species UBA9642 sp12459u. Next base: position 833 of record DUIB01000010.1, read on the forward strand.
GACAATCTCTGAAGAATCAAAAATAAATACAGTAGGATTCTATGATATTCATGCATTAGCCAAGAAACACAAATTTATTATTCCTAATTATGATAAACTGCTGAAAGAAATGAACAAGAAAGGCAAAGCCTCAAGAACAATATTCTCTGACAACGGAATAAGGACAGAGCTAAATCATTTTGAAATATTGGAAATAATAAAGAAACTTATCCAATAATTCTTCTCACATCAATGCATTCTACTGAATTAACGCCTTCAATCTCTGTTAATTGTTTCTCCAAAGGCTCTGTGTCTCCTTTGGCTTCATCCATCAAGAATGTGATATTTACTGATTTAAGGCCAAATGCTATTGGCTCTACTGAGACCTTTTTCTGTCTTTCATCAGAGAATTCTGAAATCAACTTCAAAGCTTCTTCTTCAATCTTCTTAAGATCAATATCAGGAGTTTCTGGCATTATCCTTAATGTAACAATCGCAGTTCCCATATTATCCCCAGAATCAGTTAGGGCCCTCAAAGCCGCATTCAGGGCATTTATATTTAGCAACAATCTCTCTGCATTTGCCACATCTAGCAATCTCGTGCTTTCCACAATTAGGGCATAAAAACTTTACTGACCCCTTATTATTAGTCAATGATGACTTGCATGTAATACATTTATCCATTTTAATCACAAGAGAAGAATTTAAAGTTCATTTATAAATATTATTGATTTGATCTTTAATTTTATCGATTACTTTCAATGCAAAATTTTCTCCGATATCAATAAGCTTTTCGGCATCCTTGAAATCGAGCACTCCAACATTCTTTACATCTGGAGCTATCACTACATATTTTTTTCTGAATTGCTGCAATGATTTTTCGACAATCACTTTCTGCATAATTAATGTGCTTTGGATTACAATATCTTTGATGTTTGATTCCTCGTCTATGTCCCTAACTTCGCTGCTTACATCAACTATAATTGCAAAATCAACATCTGGAAGCAGGTCAACTGGCAATGGATTCACAACACCTCCATCAACACATATCTTGTCATCTAATTTTCTTGTTGTGAAGAATCCCGGATATGATAATGAGGCCATTATTGCCGGTATTAATAAGCCAGAATCAATAATAAGCTCTTGTCCATTCACGATATCTGTTGCATTAACTGACAATGGGATCTTTAAGTCTTCAAATCTGATATTTTTCTTGTCAAAATATTCTGTAATATATTGCTCGAGTCTCTTTCCCTTTATTACGCCTTTTGTCGAGAATGAGTAATCATAAACATTTCTCTTAGACTTAATATCAATCAATAGTTTTTTTATTCTATAAGGATCTTGATCATACGCATAGCATGCTCCTATTAATGCACCTATACTGCAGCCAGAGATTGCATCTATCTGAATATTATTTTCTTTCAGGACATTCAATACTCCTATCTGTGCAAATCCTCTTGCCCCACCTCCACTTAAAACCAGGCCTGTTTTCATCTTAATTTCTTAATAGTCTACAATCCAAATATCTTCCATAATCCTGAAAAAACCTGATATCCATCAAATCCGGGAATAGGAAGCAGATTGAATATTAATAAAAATAAATTAATATTTTTTGTTAGCACCCAAAAATGAAGTTTTTTTGTTTTTAATTTTTGTGTTTTAGTTATGATTAATGCTAATAAGAACAATATAAGATTAACACCCGGTCCTGCAAATGCAATCAGTGTGTGTTGGGTTGTTGTTGCTGCTCCGATAATCTGTACATATGCGGGAACAAAGAATATAAATGGAAAACTTATTAGTTTTAGAATTACTGCAACTATTAGCCATATGTATGCCGCATTGAACACTGCACTCAACCCATAATTTAATGCAATGATTTTATGTCCTAGTTCATGTAGCAGGATCGCAGGTGCTGTTACCATAGCTGCAAACCAGAAATCATCCCAATTGAATCTTGATTTTCTTAAATATTTGCTTAATTCATCATTTTGTTTTACAGGAGTTTTGAATGTATCCTTGAATATAAACCCAACTACTGCTATCATCAATAACATATCAAATATTTCAATTGGAGTAATAAACATGTTCTTATAAAGTAATAGTTGTTTTTAAATATTGTGTATTAAAGTTTTAATTAACTATCAATAGGATTGCTGATTGACAATAGAAACCTTATCATATATCTAAATTTACAACTTCTTTAGCGTGCGTTTCAATAAATTCTCTTCTAGGCTGGACTTCATCACCCATAAGAATTTCGAATAATTGATCCGCAGCCACTGCATCTTCAATTGTCACTTGTTTAATGACTCTATTGTCTGGATCCATTGTTGTTTCCCATAATTGCTCTGGATTCATCTCGCCAAGTCCTTTATATCTCTGAACATTCGCATCAGAACCTATTTTTAATATTAAATCATCTTTTTCCTTATCATTTAAACAATAGAATTTCTGATTACCTTTTTTTATTAGATATAATGGCGGCTGTGCAATATAGATGTAACCATTTTCAATCAAAGCTTTCATATATCTATAGAACAATGTCAACATCAATGTCCTTATATGGCTTCCATCGACATCTGAATCTGCCATAATGATTATTTTATGATATCTTAATTTTTTTAAGTCAAAATCCTCTTCAATGCTTGTTCCTAGAGCTGTAATAATATTTGTTATCTCCTGGCTTGAAAGCACTTTGTTTAATCTGGCTTTTTCAACATTCAATATTTTTCCTTTCAAAGGCAATATTGCCTGGAATTCTCTTTTTCTTCCTTGTTTTGCTGAACCTCCAGCTGAATCACCTTCAACAATGAATAATTCTGATTTTGCAGGATCTTGCTCAGCGCAATCAGCAAGCTTTCCTGGAAGTGTTGAAAATTCTAGGAAGGATTTTCTTCTTGTTAATTCCCTGGCCTTTCTAGCTGCCTCTCTTGCTCTTGCAGCTAATAATGATTTTTCAATTATTGTCGTAGCAATCTTCGGATTTTCCTCAAGATAGGTTGATAATGATGTATTAACAATACTGTCAACTATTCCTTTTATTTCACTATTGCCTAGCTTTGTTTTTGTTTGGCCCTCAAATTGTGGCTCGGGTACTTTTATTGATATTATTGCTGTTAATCCCTCTCTTACATCATCACTGCTTAATTTTATCTTTTCTTTAAAACTATTGCTTTTTTCAATATAATTATTAAATGTCCTGGTAAGTGCTGTCTTAAAGCCTATTAAATGAGTTCCTCCCTCGACAGTATTTATATTATTTACAAAAGAATAAACATTTTCATTATATGCATCAGAGTATTGCATTGCAATTTCTAATTCTATCTTATCTTTAGCCTTGAATATATATATAGGCGTGTTGAGAGTTCTTTTATTCTTATTAAGGAATTCAACAAAGCTAACTATGCCGCCTTCATAATAATATTCTCTCTCCCTTACCTTAAGGTTTCCTTCAGTATCTTTCTCCTTTTCTTCTATCCTATGATCCTTTAATATTATCCTTACGCCTTTGTTGAGAAATGCGAGCTCTCTTAATCTAGTCTCTAATATATTGTAATCAAAAACAGTCTCTGTGAATATTGAATCATCAGGCCAGAAATGGATTGTAGTTCCAGTGTCTTTTATATCACATGTTCCTGTTGATTCAAGCTTAGCTGTCGGTGTTCCGCATTGATACTTTTGTTCATAGACCTTTCCTTCTCTTTTTACTTGGATCTCAAGAAATTTTGATAATGCAGAGACAACACTTAATCCGACTCCATGCAATCCTCCTGATACTTTGTATGTACTCTTGTCAAACTTTCCTCCGGCATGAAGCTTTGTCATTACAACTTCAAGTGCAGACATATTAAATTTTGGATGAATATCAACAGGAATGCCTCTTCCATTATCTGTTACAATTATTGAATTGTCTTTCTCGATTGTTATGCTTATGAATGTGCAGAATCCTGCAAGTGCTTCATCTATGGCATTGTCTATGATCTCATATACCATGTGATGCAATCCTGAAGAGCTAACACTGCCTATATACATTGCCGGCCTTTTCCTTACAGCATCCAAGCCGCCCAGTACAACAATGTTTGATGCATCGTATTTTCCAGAATCTTTTTGGTCTGTCATTTTTTAGTTTTATCGTCTATGAATTCTTGTATTATAGAATGAAATTTTATTTATAAATGTTATTGTCTGTTTTTATATACGGTGAGAAAGAAAAGTATGACGCAATTTTTTATCATCATCTTAATACTAAAATTTTGATTTTTTCAATTTTATTTTTTTTCTTTTTCTAAACCTAATTTAATTATTTATTTTTTAGGATTTATTTGTGTTTTATTTCTTGGAAAATTTTGAAAGATTTTCTGATTTTGTCAAAAAAATTTTATTTTTATTGCAAAATTTCAAAAAGTTTTTCTCGTCGAGAAATTTGATGATGAATAAAAAATCCTTATCAGAATTAATATGATTAGACGATAACATAAATAATAAACTATATAAATGAGTTCTCATATAATATTTTTTTGTTAAACAAAAATTTTGTGATTGTTATGAATTTTCAAAGAATCAACAACAAAAATATAAAAAGAGAAGTTGAGTTGGGGGATATTTTCAGGCAAATTCTTATTAGCTTAGTCTTAGCATCAAGGGTTCTCGACGGTGATTTCCGATGAAGGTAGGTATTCTTTCAAACTTATTCAAAGAATCATCTGAATTCAAGGAGGTTGAGGAAGATCTTGTTGAAGTTGGAAAGGCTGTAAAGAAAGTTCTAGAGGATGCTGGTCATGAGGCAATATTCTTTGATGTTAATGAAAAAACCTATGAAGAGTTAAGGAGAAGCAATATTGATGTTGCTTTCAATGTATGTGAAAGATTCAATGGATCAAGCCTTTTTGAGCCTCATATTGCTTCTATGCTCGAATTGCTCAATATTCCTTATACTGGATCAGGGCCATTGACATTGGCTACTTGCATAAATAAAGTAAGGGTTAAGGAAATTTTAATGCATCATGGAATACTTACGCCTAATTATCAGGTATTTTATTCAAGAAACAAGAAAATTGATCCTGATCTTAAGTTTCCATTGATAGTTAAGCCAGTGTGTATGGATAATAGCATAGGCATTACTGCAGATGCAGTTGCAAGAAATGAAGAGGAATTAAGAAGCAAGATCTCTTACATTATCAGGACTTATGATCAACCAGCTTTGGCTGAAGAATTCATTGATGGAAAAGAGATTACTGTTGGAATACTTGGGAACGGCAGATCTGCACAGGTTTTGCCATTATCTGAGGTGATTTTTAATAATTGGGGTGAAGAACCAGAAGTTTATAGTTATGAAGCAAAATGGGTTAAGGATTCTAAAGAGTGGAAAGATGTAAGCATTAAATGCCCGGCTGATCTTCCTAAATATCAGGAATACAGAATCAAGAGAACTGCATTGCAGGTTTATAATGTTCTCGGATGCAGGGATTATGGAAGAATAGATTTCAGATTGAGCAAGGATGGTGTTCCCTATGTTTTGGAAATGAACCCAAATCCAGGCATTAGTCCTGTAATTGTGGATGGAGAACAGCCTGATTTCATGCCAGTGGCCAGTGAGCAGGCAGGAATGAGCTATAACGAATTGATACTGAAGATTTTTTCAGAAGCACTTGACAGAAACAATATGACTATTAAGATTTTACCAGCTCCAAAAACAAATGATCCAATGGATAATCCTATTGCTGTTGAATTAAAGGAAAGTTCTGATGATTTTGTAAGAAAGAAATAAGCTTTGGGGGATAAATGGAGATAATTTCTGATATTATTTCAAATAAAGACATAATTGAAAAAATTATTCTTGAGCAGGGTCATTGTGCTGAACATTATTATTATTGTTTTCTTTATAACATTGAGCCATGGGAGAAAGGTTATTGTTTCAAGTGGGATGATAAGGCAATTTTGGCAAAACATGATACAAGAGCAAATGAATGGTTTGTTTTTGTTGGCATATTAGCTCCAGTTGATGAACAAATAAAGCTATTGAAGGAATTTCTTGATTATGCTTTTAGCAATAATGCAAAAAAGGTTTGGTGTGAATTCAAGACAGATTTCAGGAAAAAAGTCATTAATGCGCTTAAAGATTCTAATCATAAGGTTAATAAGATAAACTACACATTAGTCTGGCCAGTATTTGACATGAAGCAATGGAATGGAGATAAGATGGAAGGAAAAGACTGGAAAGACATAAGATATTACTGGAATAAGTTCTTCAAAGAGCATAAAGTAGAATTTGTTGATCTGAAAGATGTTACGAAGGAAGAATTGAAAGATCTTGTAAAGAAATGGAAGGAATCTAGAAACAATAAAGATAAAACCTTTGATCATTATTATATTAATGTGATTGATAATGATTTTAAGGGCTTTGATTCTAGAATTATGAGAGTTGATGAAAAGATCTGCAGCATTAATGCAGGATTTAAGCTTCCTGGAAAGAATATATTCTATTCATCAATAGGTTTATGTACAAAGGATTTTGATAGATTAGGAGAAGTAAGTTATATGGATGATCTTATACAATTAAAGAAAAAAGGTTATGAATTAGTGGATTTTGGCGGTGGAGAGAAGCATCTGATTGAATTCAAGAAGAAATTCAGGCCTACTTATTATTATAAGACTCATGTTTTCTCAATTGTTAAGGCATAAAGCATTTATGGCATTGCCAGCTAGCGAACTTTAATGTTTATATTCTTTTACAAATAACTCGAGTTACAATGAGAGTCATAATCTAAGTGAGCCTGGCAATGCTAAATGCAAAAATACCCTATATAGCAATCTACTAGAAAAATATAAAAACTCAAGCTTAATCGTTAAACAATGATCATACGTGAAGATGTCTTTTCTGAAGCAACAAAGAAACTGATTAATGATGCAATCAATATAAATGGATATGCTTCAGAGCATAATTATGATGAATTTGTCTCTTATGCAGGAAAAGATTCCAAGCCTGTTTATGCTGATTTTGGAAACAATAAAGGCATTTTAGCAATTGATTATGGTGATGTATGGAGTGTTTATTCAGAAATCATTGCTCCTGAAGAAGAAAGATCATCAATGTTTATTGAATTTGCCCTGTTTCTTTTCAATAAGAATGTCAAAAAGATCATGATTGAATGCTCATTTGAATTCAGAAAAGAACTTTTAGCAAAAACAAAAGGGTTTGATAAAATAATTATTGGAAATGTTGTTGAGCATTACTTCACACCTATAATTAGCCTTGATCAATGGGATCCTATGCTTATTGGATCTGATTTCAGCAATCTGAGAAAGGTAAAAAACCGCTTTTTCAGGAATTTTAAAGTGGAAATAGTGATGAACCATGACATTAAGAATCAATCTATTGATGAAATCAAGTCAATGATTCTTGCTTGGAAGAAAAATAGGAAAGCAAAAGACAGAGCATTGCATGATTCTTATATTAATTTTGCAGCAAACGGATATAAAGCAAACATCACCTTATTATTAAAGCTAAATGGAATTGTTAGAGGCCTAGCTTCTGCTATTGTTGTTCCAAACAATCCTGATACTGTTTATTTTAATATCAATCTTCATGATTATTCTATTCCTGAGCTTGGAGATTTCTTGACAGTAATATTTTTCGATAAGTTAAAATCTGAAGGCTATAGGTTTATCAATTTTGGTTCATCTGACGAAAACTTATTGAAATACAAGAAAAAGTTCAATCCAATCAAGGTATATGATAGTGCTTTCTTTTATGTGAGAAACAATGTTAAAGTATAATTATCTGGAACTTCATCCAAAGAAAGGTTCTAAAGTTTCAAATAAAGGTCTTTCTGAATCATTTATCAGAAAAAAACTTGAAAAACAAGGCTATATTGTTTGGAGATCTGAATATTTCCATCTAGACTTTGCTGAGCATTATCCTAATGTCAGGAAAAAATATGAGAAATTAAGGGATTTAATGGAAAAACATCATCCTGGAATGCTTGAGCAATTAAAGTATTTGAATCATGTCCATCATGGAATGCCTGACCTTATCGTTTTTAAGGATAATGCATTTAAGTTCATTGAATGCAAATTCAATAATGAGCAATTACTTTCAAGCCAGAGAAAATGCATATCAAAACTTCTAGAGCTAGGATTCAAGGTAGAAATCATCAAACTGATTGATCCAAAACAGAGGATAAGATCAATGGAAGAAGATGTCTTGACCAAAGAGAAAAAGATCAAAGAAAAGCAGATGAAACTGAAAAAGAGGTATTAATAGCCTCTGGCGTGAGTTGCACACGCGACCTGCGGATTACGAATCCGCCGCAATACTACTATGCTACAGAGGCGTATTATTGAGAAACAGTTTAGTATTTTAAAGGTTTAGTTTTTCCTTGATCTCTCTGCTGGAATATCTTGATTGGCAGTCATTGCATACTGCTTTCTGCTTTTTGCCTTTTGTGTATAATGTTCCTATTATCTTGTTCATGAATGTTAATTCAATTCTTTTAGAACATAGCTCGCACTTCATCTTCTTTTATAATTTGCTTTCCTGACAGACGCATCAACTTCATTAGTCTCAAATGTTGTTAACATGTTATTCAGTTGATCAAATACTTTTTTCAGATCATTAAGGTCTGCCTCTAATTCCCAGGTTGTCTTATTGTCCTTTTTCTGATTCTGGATAGCAATATTCATCTTATTAGAAAGTGTTTCAATAAAATCAAGTGATTCTTTTAATGTTTCCTTATCTTTATACTTTTTTAGCTTAATGCATCTTCTAATTTCCTCTATAGAAGCTCTTTCATGGCGTTCTAGCTCATATGGGATATATGCTCTATCCTTGAGTTGTGATTCTGATACTGATTTTAGATAATCCTCTGTGAGTGGCATAATTATGAAATATTAAGCTTATTTTAATACTTTATGATTTAGAATGCAAATTTAAAGAATATGAAAATGAGTATTGCTGCAATTATTAATGTTACAATATATGCTAGCTTTGACCATCGCCATATCTTTATACCATCAAAATTCCATAATGGAATCATATTGAATAGCCCTAGCCAGGCATTTATCAGATATCCTGCGCTTATTATTTCCTTCCATAAGCTGCTAGTAGAGATGAATAGTAGAGGCAATAATAGAATTGCAATAATAATGTTTGTCAATGGTCCTGCTAGGCTTATTATTCCATTTTGTCTCTTATTTATGTTACCAAATATCATTACTGCTCCTGGTGCTATGAACACAAATCCTAGAAAACTCATCAATAATGCAAGAATAAGCATTGTCATGTCAGCTCTGAACTCTGCCCAGCAATGATAATGCTGAGCAACTACCTTATGAGCAAGCTCATGAAGCAAAAAGCCCAGCCCAACAGTAACTGCAGATATTGCTATCAATATCAGAAATTTGTTTGATAGATAATCTCCACTGCTTCTTACTATTGCAAATGCTATGCTTATGAATATCCATGCTATTACTAGATCCTTAATCTCTTTATCTGAACTGTGTAATTGGAATTTTCCCAGATAATAGCTATACTTTTGCATTATTGCTGGATTAAGAGGATGTTTTTAAATTTTGCCTTTGAATCATCACTACTCTAAAATTAAGAAGAGCGAAAGCTTTATATATCGGAATAGTTTGAAGCTAATATCAGGGGGTTAAAATGGAAAGAAATAATCTTTATGTCTTATTAATAATACAAGCATTAATCTCGATTTTGATATTATTTTCAGAATCAACACTGAAATATGCTACAATAGCTGTATATATTGTGTTTGATCTGATTGTTTTAGGCTCATTGCTCAAAAGAAAGTGGAAGAGCTTTGAATTATTTACTTTTGCAACATTATTCGCATCTGGAATGTATCTTGTTCTTCTAAATGGTTCAATGATGACTGTGATTGCAATAGGTGTTATGCTCTTGTTCTTGATCTCAGCATTATTGTCTTTTGATTATAAGAAGATTCCTGAAAGCCTACCTATGCCTGCAAAGCCTTTAGAAACATATGAGATTGGAGAAAAGCAAGTAGTCAAGGATAAGAGTTTAGAAAAAAATGCCATGATGTATGAGCTTGAAAGAGAGGCATCTGAATTAAAAAGAGCAGAAAAATATTTGCAGAAAAAAGATATTGTATCAAAAGAGAATGAATTGATCAAAGAAGCAGAAGCATTGGAAAAAGCTTCAAAGAAATTATCTCAAATAGGACAAAAGCAAAAATTAATGGATGTTGAAGAGCAAGCTAAGGCATTGGTTGGAGCTGATCAAAGAATAAAAGAAGTCAAGACAAAACAAGCTCAGAATGAATTAAAAAAGCAGGCAAAGCGATTGAAAGATGCTGATAAAAAGATTCGGGAAGTTCAGTTCTTGAACAAGAAACAGAATATTGTAAAGCAGGCAAAGCGATTGAAAGATGCTGAAAAGAAAATCCGAGAGGTCCAGTTATTGAATAAGAGACAGGATGTTATCAAACAAGCAAGTGAGCTTGCTAAAGCTCAGATAAAGATAGATAGGATAGCTAAGAAAACTGTTGAGAAAAGCAATCCTGTATTTGCAACATTCTCAGGAAATAATTATCATGAGACAGGATGCATGGTTATTAAGAAGATCCCGAAGAGCAAATTAATATTATTTAACACTCCAAAAGATGCAATGAAGAAAGGCTACAAGCCATGCAATGTGTGCAAGCCTTGAGGACTAAAATGAGTAAAACGAATTATCTTAATATTGCAAGGCCAAATTGGCTCGATCATCATTACGATTTCGGAGATGGTGATATGAGACATGCTATTGGAAAACTCAGTGATTCTGCTGAGTATAATCTAATACACGTTTTTGTTAATCCACAAGCAGTTAAAGCTGTTGATTCCAATGTTGAAAGAATAGTCCAAATTGCAAAAAATTACCCTGATCAAAGATACTGGAAATATAGAAATGATTCTAATTGTAAACCCACGATAGATTCAGGTTTGAGGGAAGAATATTTTGAAGCATTTCATGAGTTAATTTCAAAAGAAAAGATATCTCATTCTTACTTTGATCTAGTCCATATATCGGCCAATATTGGGAGTGCTTTTTGTGAATATCCGACAACCCATATTATTTCTGGATCTGAAAATGAATATTCTGCATTTTTAAACACAATAAAGACATTTAATAGTATAGGTTATGAAGTTTTAAAAGAAAAAGAATCGCCTCAATTCTATCATATACCCATAATTGATTTCCTTGTTGAAAAAGATATATCATTTTTTAAGGTCGAGGAAAGAGATCCGATAAAGTTAAAAGGACAAGATCTTAGAAGAATAGTTGATTATTTATGTATATATACTTTAAAACACGAAGCATCAGGGTCATTTGATGATTAATACTCATTAATCTTCTTTTGTTTCTGATTCTTCATAACATTGCTCTGCTTTAGTATTGTATTAAGATCAAACCCATACTCTTTTTTTATGAATTCTTCAGCATATTTCATCATTCTTGATTGATCATCAAACTTTAATGGCTTGGAACTCATCGCTTTTTTTGATGCTTCCCTAACAACCCATACTCCAAGAGGTGCCCAGTATTCATCTGTGATGAATCTTAATGCAAGCACAGTTGCTTGTCTCTTTATGGATGTTAGTTTTTGGAGTATGCTGAAGCGTGCTGCATAATATCCTCCAACTGTATTTATGGCATAACTCTTTCTTCCATAATATCCTTCATAATCTGTTGTAAACTCTTTTGTTTTAACATAAGTTTCAAACAATTCGTAGCTCCATATTTCAGGAAATAGTAATATAATATAGTAATTTCCTAGATATCCTCCAAAGTAGAACTCATAATCATTCACTTTATAGTCTTTTACTTCCCTGATCATATCCTTTCCAAGTGTGTCATCAACTGCTGTTATTGACCATCTTGTTGGAACAAGCTTTTTTCCAGTTCTCCCTAAATTTCCTGAACTGAATATTTTTGTTAGATAATGCTCATCAAATCCTTTATCATATAATATATTGAGTGATTCTGTAGCTGTAAGGTCATCATTTACTACATTCTCAACTTTATTCGGAACAGAAACATTTTCAGTTATTCTCGCTTGCTCAAGCTTAATGCTCGGCCCAAAAGGAGTGGCTTCTGCATTGAAATTTATCTTAACACTTGGAGGTTTTTCAAGCTTGATCTCTGTATCAACTGGTTTTGCTGATAGGCTTAGTTCTTGATAAAGCTCTTTTAGTCTTGATCCTTTGATGTCTGTCTTGAAATTTGCGTTAATCATTTGTGTTCGTAGGTTAATTATCTTATTTATATCATAATCCTGTTCTGCCCATAATAATGGATTATCAAACTTTTCATCTTTCTGGGTTTCAGGCAAGCTTAATAAACCAACATTAATATTCGGATACCCATATCTTCCTACAAATATATTATAGTTCTCTCCAAAGAATTCCTTCTTAAAATTCTGGCTGATATTCTTTTCAAGCTTGATTCTTTCTCTTAATATGCAGAAGCATTTTGTTAATCCTCTTGATTGGCATTTAGGGCATACTATATTCATGCTTAAGCTATTGGTGTGATGTTTATATTTTTATTGCATCAATGTCCATTGCTGCCAGATTTCATTTCTGAAAACCATTTTCATAAACCGAAAAATTTAAATAAAAGCCTGTATCATGATAATTATGGCATCTGAGAATTTATTGGAAAGTCTTTTTGACAAAAAAATTCTCAATATTCTAAGGCTTTTGATAAATAGAAAAGAGCAAAAATTCACATTAAAAGAGATCTCAAAGTATTCAAGAGTGCCTTTAGCTTCTACTTTCAGGATCATTAATAAGCTGGTTTTGTTAGAAATAATCCAGGTTTCAAGAATAAAGCATCTTAAGATTTACAGCTTATCGCAAAATGAAAAAACAAGATATCTCGAGATCATCATTAAAGAAAATAAGACTATTATAGAAGAATTTATTGAAAGTATAAATAAGATTCCTGGAATCCAGACAGTTATCCTGCATGGAAAACAAGAAAAAGATAAAGCAAATATTCTTGTTATTGGAGAAAATATTGAAAGCTCATTAGTAAGACAAGCTGTAGTGTTGATAAAAGAAAAGCATAATTTCACTATAACTCATCTTATTCTTGATGAAGATCAGTACAATCAGATGGCTGCTATGAATCTTTATTCTGGAAAAAAGGAAGTATTGCTTCAGAAGTAATGAATATATTGCTTCAAATATATACATTATGAAGTGAATATTTATAAATGCTATCTTTAAATTGTTATATTACATGATAGAAATGTTTATATATTAGTTTAATAAGTAAAAGAAGTAATCAAAGTTTTTTGGCGAAAACTTTAACACTGGTATACACAAAACATAACTCAAATCGTACTTTTTTGGCGAAAAGAACGATCGAAAAATTGTTTGGCGACATAAAATCTTTCTAGTAGGTAGATGTAATAGGTTATATATAAACATTACTATAGTTACGACTATATATTACAAGATATATTTTGAAAAAAAACGTTTCAAGGCTTACAAAAAACCAAAAGAGGAAAAACCTTGGGGGCAAAAAAATGGACTTCGTAAAAACAAACGCAGGCGGATTTGAGGGAGTAGAAGTAGGACAGGCCAATATAAAAGTTATTGGCGTCGGTGGAGCAGGTAACAATATGGTAAACTGGCTCTATAAGAAAGGTATAAAAGGTGCAGAGATAATTGCATGCAATACTGATCAGCAGCATTTAAACCTAATGGAAGCTGATAGGAAATTCTTATTAGGAAAGGACGTTACAAGAGGATTAGGATGTGGAGGATTCCCAGAAAGAGGAACAGAAGCAGCACAAGAAAGTATTCAAGAGATTAAGGATGCATTGAAAGGCTCTGACATGGTGTTTGTATGTGCAGGAATGGGCGGCGGAACAGGAACAGGAGGAGCACCAGTTGTGGCACAAACATCTAAAGATATGGGTGCAATTGTTATTGGAACAGTAACAATGCCATTCAAGATTGAGAGAGCAAGAGTAGACAAAGCAGAATTCGGATTACAGCAATTAAGACAAGTATCTGATACAGTAATTGTAATCGATAACAATAGATTAGTACAGATTGCAGGTAATTTGCCAGTACAACAAGCATTTGCAGTGGCTAATGAATTAGTAGCAACAATGATTAAAGGAATTGTAGAAACAATCGCAATACCATCATTAGTTAACTTGGATTATGCAGATGTTAAAGCAATAATGACAGATGGCGGAGTAGCAGCAATCGGAGTTGGAGCATCAGACACGAACAATAGAGTTGAAGAGGCAGTTAAAGGAGCATTAAGCAATCCATTACTTGACATAAGCTATGATGGTGCAACAGGAGCAATATTGCATGTTTCAGGTGGCCCCGATATGACTTTAGATGAAATAAGCAAAGTCGGCGAGCTTGTTACTGAAGCAATGGATGAGGATGCAAATGTTATCTGGGGAGCAAGAGTTTCTGAGAATATGAAAGGAAAATTGACAGTAATGACAATAATCACAGGAGTAAAAAGTCCTTGGATACTCGGAAAAACAACTCCAAAACAAGCCAAAGCCAACAGGCAGAGAATGTCTGATGAGCTAGGAATAGAGATAGTAAGATAAACATGAATTATCTTATTTTTTTTTTATTTTCAATATTTTTTCCGCAAAGATTCACAAATCACGTTCCGTTATGGATGTAATTCTTTGCCTTCACTCATCACCCCCAACGACAAGTGAAGGCAAGATTTTTTTCTAATAATTAAGCAAAAGAATCCCGATCTCCAGGTTTAACTCAAGGTTCTTGGAGGGAATTTTCTTTTAGAATTATGTTATTATTTTCGAATTATCTCTGATTTAAAATATTGTTCTTGAAAATATGTAAGTTCTCTAATTTCTTCATCAGAATATTCTTTTCCTTCAGGAACAATGATTAATTTGTCATCATTATCATTTGTCCGATGGATAACTGCGATACATACGCCTACAAACTCCTCGACAGGTTTATCCACTCCAAGTAGGTATGCATCAAGCTCATCTCCATCAGGAGCTTTTACATCCGGAACATAACCATAATTAACTTTGTAGATTAAATCAGGACTCTTAGGATGACTAGAGCCTTTTGGCCTATCAATTTTAATATGAACCATTTTTCCTAGAAAAGTCTTTGCATCAGTAAATTCTTGCATGGAAGAAATAAATGAGAATAAAATAAAAAGTTATCGAAATAGAACTTTTATTTTCGTTCCATATACCCACATTTCCCGCATGTCCATCTGTTTTTATGATTGGCCATGAATACTGAACATTTTGGACAGGTCTTGTTCTTTTTCTTCAAAGAGCTTCCAGAGACTTCATAGATCTTGTACATGTTATATTGTGGTCCTCTTTTTACTGGTGCTGAATCTTTCTTGCCTTTGTCTGTTGCTGATTTTGCTGCGGGTCTAACCATTTTTTCACCTTATTTTTTCTTTTTTCCAGAAGTTGGTGCTGCTGCCTGTTTAGCTGCTTTTGCCTTTTCCTTCTCTGCCTGTTGTTCTGCTTTAGATAAATGTCTTAACATTACATATTTCGATTCAAGATCCTTCATTGAATCCTCGTCATCATATACATATCCATGCAGTATTGCTCTTTCTGAGCCATAATCATTTAATATTTTGCTGATAACAGTAAGAGCATCTTTTGATCCTAGTTTTGAGCATAATAATTTTTTTAAGTCTGTTCTAGAAGGTGTTTTTCCTTCAAAAATCATCTTAGCCTGAAAGCTTGTTCTCTTGAGCAACGTTTCAGGTTTCTTATTAATAATATCAANNACAAATATCTTGCATTTCTTGCATACTTTTTTCTTCATTTTGCACCTTTTTCCTCAACTTTATTCTCTTCTTCTATCCAGTCATCTTTTCCTAGGCCTTGCTGTCTCATTGTCAATCCTATCTTTGGATTCGATAAATCCTTATAAGACACTGCAATGATTCTTGCTTTGCATACATCTCCTACTTTTAATGAATGCTTAGTATTTTTTCCTAACAGCACGCCATCTTTGCTGTATGATACAAAATCATTCATTGTCTGGCTTATATGGATCATGCCCTCTACTGGGCCGATATTGATAAATGCACCAAAATCAGCAACATTAGTGATCTTTCCAAGCACTATCTCCTGTAATTCTGGCTTGAATGTTAATAAAGTGAACTCAACATTATAATGTGCTGATCCATCTCCTGGTAATATCATTCCGTCACCGACATTATTTACTTCTGATACATCAATCACAAATCCAATATCTTGGTTGATATATCCATTAAATTTTTTCTTTATTTCCTGGACTACAGATACTTTTGTATCCTCTGCAAATGATGCTGGAGGTACTCTTATGAAATCAATAACCTTTGTTTTATAGTACATTTTTTTTGCCTCACACTAAAGCAAGATGCTTTTTTGATTTTAATGTTATTATCCTTAAACCTTTAAATTTTGCCTTCAGAAGCCTTTTCAGAGCCTGATCCTGTGTGCAAACTATACATTTTGAGTCTATATTACTTAATATTATCCTATCAATATAACTCTTCTCAATTGAGGAATTTTTAAGGCTTTTTAAGTTTTTTTGTTTTATGAGCATCAAAGCGATTTTCGCGTTATTTTTGTCCTTACTGGCTTTTTCAGCTATATTACTTAATTCTTGAATTGTTTCCTGGAATATGCATAAATCATAAGGCTCATTCATGATGTTTCTGATTTCTTCAAAAATATCTATCTTGAACTGTCCAGGAATAAGTAAAAAATTTGTATCAAGCACTATTCTTGTTCCCACATTATCAAGAAAAATTGCCTATTTATAAATGTTTATGCTTATTGCGCTCATATCGCATATTAATTAAATGTTATGACGAGTCTAGTGTTATCGCCGATAATAAGTATGATTCGCAAGGCAATAAGCATTATTTATGCTTCAAATCTCTTTTCCTTCCATATCTTATATTCTTTAAAACAACATACAATTCCTCTAGTCTTTTTATCTTTTTTCCCTCTACAAATTCAATGCCTGACGCAATAAGCAATGATATTATCAAGATCCACGCCATCATTGAGGATAAACTTACACTGAAGAATTCGATTGAAAATACTAATAAGAGTGCAGCATAAACCATTCCTTTCGGAGCAAATGTCAATAAGAGCTTGTTTTGCATTGAATAAGTCTTATGATAAATGCTTATTATTATGTATCTAATGATGCAATAAATGATAAATATTAGTAATGCCCATAAGAAGAATTTAAGGTTAAAAGGAATCATAAATCCTATAATAAGAAATAACAATATCTCTAATGACTTGAATATGAATGGGCTGAAGCTCTTCATATCATTCTTTTTTCTTACATAACTGTTTCCGAAAAATACTCCTAAGATGATTATTGAAAATATTCCTGATCCTCCGAGCAGTATTGTGAATATATACACAACAACTGCTGTGCATAATAAGGCAAGCTCATGTACCCATGATATTTTAGCGTTATTCATAAGCTTAAAAACAATAATTCCTGAAATAACACCTGTCGCAAGGCCAATAAGCATGTATCTTAAGAAGTCTCCAATGTTATAGAATAATTGATTGTTTAATGTCATGAAATAAACTATTGATAATGCAAAAATTATTATTAATGGATTGGCAAAATCACCCTCTTTTCTTAATTCCTCAACCATAAAGTATTCAATAGTTGTCAAGATTAGTGCAAATATTATTGCCTGCATTGTTGGGATATTGATAAGATATGATGCTAATAATCCCATAATAACAATATTTATTATTAATGTCCAGACAAAAACCCCTAAAGTCTTTGAATTCATATGAATATTTTCAGGATTGATCCTTATGCTGAGCTCAAATGTCAATGTCACCAACAGAAAAACAGCAAAATTATCCAATAATTCCTTATCAAAATTCAATATATGAGTTTGTGTTGATATGAAATAAAGAGCAAACCCTGCAAGAAGCAATGTCAGTTTATATAGAGATAATGATCCCTTGGCTTTTCTCCTGACATAGAGTATAATTCCTCCAATTGCCAGTAATATTGCAATATTAATGATCTGCCAGACAATCATCAAACACCTCTTTCATTAGCCTTAAGATTTTAGGTTTATTAAGTTTACTGAAACTGTCTAAACAATAAACTATTAAAAGCAGTAAATCAAGCATTCATCATGGATGCTGAAAAGATCAAGGAGATTAATTCTATTATTGATAAAGTAAAGAAATTCATTAAGCCTGATAGCAAAGTAATAGTTGAAACAGGTAAGATCATTATAAAAATAAACAGCACTCTTAAGGATCTTAATATCAGTGCTGAATGTGTTAAGGGCGGAAGTATTGCAAAAGATACGTTCTTGAAGAATGATCATGATATAGACTTATTTGTAAGATTTGCATTAAATTACAGGGGAAAGAATATATCGGATATTCTCGAAGTATCATTAAAGAAATCCTTTCCAAAGACGACAATCAACAGGATTCATGGGAGCAGGGATTATTTTCAGTTCAAGATCAAGAACCTTGATTATGAAGTTATTCCAGTATTAAGGATTCATGCATCTAATTATCAGAATGCAGAAAACATCACAGATTTAAGCCCAGAGCATGTAAGCTGGGTTGAAAAATACACTAAGCTCAATCCTGAATTAAATGATGAGATACGCTTAGCAAAACAATTCCTTAAATCAGCAAAAGTCTATGGTGCAGAATCATACATAAACGGATTTTCAGGACATATTGTTGATATATTAATTATCCATTATGGATCATTTCTTTCAATGATAAAAAAATTCTCTGATATAAACAATGTTACAATCAAGAATCCAATCATTATTGATCATGAAAATAATATGAAAAATCCTCTTAAAGAACTGAATCCTAGCAAGATATCTCCATTGATTGTTATTGATCCAATTCAGAAAGACAGGAATGCTGCTGCTGCATTGAATGCAGAGAAACTATCAATGTTTTCAGAAGCCTGCAAAAAGTTTTTAGAAAATCCTAGTAAAGAATTTTTTGAGATAAAAAAATTTGATTTGGAGAATGAAATAAAAAATTCAGTCAAAGAATTGAAAAAATCCTATCAAAAATTAAAAATAATAATTATTGATATTGAGCCTCATATAAACAGCAAAGACATAATGGGCACAAAGATATTGAAGATTTATGAAGATATAAAAAACCAATTATCTATGATGGAATTCAATGCTCTTAAGGATGCATGGAATTTTGATTTTGAGAAAGAATCAGCAATCATTTATCTTATTTTTGAAAACAAGAAATTATCAGAAACAATTGAACAAACAGGGCCTCCATTAAGCTCATGGATTGATGTTGAGAGTTTTAAGAAAAAACATGAAAAAACTTTTATTAAGGGCAATAGAATATTCTCTATAAATAAAAGAAAATTTTGTATTCCAGAAGAGATGATACGAAAATTAATTACAGAAGAATTCATAAGAGCAAGGGCAAAAAAAATTAGTATTAGAGAGATAAAGATATTATGAGAGAAAAAGATCCTAGAAAAAATAATTTTACTTTTCTTATAATATATGGAATAATATTTACAATTATAGGATTTCTTCTGGATAAACTTTTTTTGAAATTAATGATAACTCTGCAGAATGATTTTTTTATAATTTTATTCTCGATAATAACCATGATTGGCAATCTGGAATGGTTTATTTCTCTTGCATTAATAATCCTGATAATTTTGATATTAAGAAATAAAAAAATTTATTCATATATTGCTGCATTATTTGTAAGTGCAATTTTAAGTTATGTATTGAAATGGATAATCTCAAGACCAAGACCTTTTGAATTTCTCCAGATTCCTAGCATAATAAATACTAGTATGAGTTCATTTCCTTCAGGCCATGCATTAGTTATTTTCACAATGCTTGCTTTCTTGATAATGAATTTTCCTAGATATAAATATTGGTTCTGGAGCATTGCAGTACTTGTGGCATTCAGCAGGATTTATCTTGGCGTGCATTATTTAAGTGATGTTATTGCCGGAGCCTTTTTAGGATTTTTCATTGCTAAATTATTCATATATATTGGAGAGAAAAATGCTTGGAGATAGTTTTGAATTAAAAAGAAAAGTATTTCATATAATATTAGGAGTAATTATAGTTTTGTTGATTAATTTTGATATACTGGAATTCTGGATGGCATTAACACTTCTTCTTACAGGCCTTGTTATTTCTTTTGTCTCAATAAAAAATTCTATACCTCTAATAAAATGGTTTTTAGACCAATTTGACAGGCCTCGACATAAGGGATTTCCAGGAAAAGGAGTTGTTGCAATAATGTTCTCAATTACATTATTGATATTATTATATGAGACCTCAATGCTTAGCAAGAGCATTGTTCTTGCATCATTGATGATCTGGGTTTTTGGAGATTCATTTACAGCAATTATTGGCAGAGAATATGGAAGAATCAAGCATCCATTGAATAATTCAAGATTTATTGAAGGCACTGTTTCAGGCATTGTTGCTGGAATGCTTGCAGCATATATATTTGTTCCATTGCCGGCTGCATTGATGGCATCATTTATTGCAATAACAATAGAAAGCCTGGAATTACGATTAATGAAGAATCCTGTTGATGATAACTTATTGGTTCCATTGATAAGTGCTGTAATTCTGTATGCAATTCTTTGAATACTTATTGCGCTCATACAGCTTAGTAGTCTGGTGTTATGACGAGTCTAGTGATATTGTATTATTATCTTAAGATTCGCTTGCCAATAAGTATTTCTTTAAGAACATTTTTAAACATGCCATTGTTTATCCTCAGCCAAGGTGGTAAAATGAACAATATTCTATTAAATGATAAGTTAAGGCAAAAGATCCTGGAAGAGGAATTTGAAGATATATTCGGACAGGATAAAGTGAAAAAGGAACTGAAATCAGCATTGATCATGGATAGACATATAATACTGGTTGGAAGTCCTGGGATAGGAAAAACTACTCTGGCAAAAAATGTTGCACGAATCCTTCCTGAAATTGATGTAAATGATTGCGGATTTAATTGTCTGCCAGTTAATCCTATATGCCCTGAATGCATATCAAAAAAAACAGTTAAGAAGAAAAGCATTGAAGGCTTTGAAAGATTTGTAAGAATTCAAGGATCTCCTGATTTGACTGCAGAGGATTTATTAGGTGATATTGATCCGATTAAGGCAATGAAATTCGGTCCATTAAGCATTGAAGCATTTACTCCTGGAAAGATCTTCAGGGCTAATAATGGGATACTTTTTTTTGATGAGATAAATCGTTGCAGTGAAAAATTGCAGAATGCACTTCTTCAAGTTTTAGAGGAGAAACGAGTCACTATTGGAGCTTATAATATTGATTTTCCTGCTGAATTCATATTCATAGGAACAATGAATCCAGAGGATTCAAGCACAGAGCCTTTAAGTGATGTATTCCTCGATAGGTTTGATGTAATAACAATGGAATATCCTGAAACATCAGAGATTGAAAAACAGATTGTATTGATAAAAGGAAAAAAGATCAGTGAGATTGAATTTGCAGATGAATTGATTGATACAGTAATCAAATTCATTAGGGATTTAAGGATTGACCAGAATATTGACAAAAAACCTTCTGTAAGGTCATCTATAGGCATATATGAAAGAGCACAGGCATATGCTTTTCTCTCTGGACATAAATCTGTTACAATGGATGATATTAAGCAAATCATGATCTCTGTATTAAGTCATAGAATTAAGTTAAAGCCTTCAATCAAGTATCTTGAGACTGCTGAAAAATATCTAGAACAGGAATTCAGCAAGATAAAGCAAAGAAAAAGTGGTTTGACCTAGCATAGAGTCAACACAAGATTCTGAAAATATTGAAAGAAAAATTCCTGAGATGGATAAGATTCAGGAAGGATCTGGAAAATTAAAGCCAACTGATGAAGAGAAACTAATGCATTCTATTCTAGAGGATGATAAGGAGAAGATTAGTGATGGAAAGATTATTTCTGAGACAATAAATCAAGGCATAGGAAGCCTGACTCCTGATATGGTTATGGAGAATCTTATTAGAGATTATAAAATGGCAAAAAAGCTTTATGGCGAAACAATCATTAGAGAGCTATCAGGATACAGTCCTGATTATATTGAAAAAAACATTAATATTCCTGAGTTTAAGAGAGAATTAAAGAAAAAGATAAATGAAAAGTTTGATGCAATGAAAGATGATGGCTTGTTGAATAAGGAAGGCCAGATAACTGATAAAGGGCTTTATTTGAGTTCTATTGTATTATGTGCAGAAGAGCTTGATAATCTTGTTCCTAAAGGCTTTGGGGAAAAGAAAAGCAAAAAAAGATCAGTGTACGGAGATAAAGAGGATTACAAAAATTTCAATAAGGATATTTATAGGAATATTGCATTAAAACAATCCATACAGACAGCATTAAGGCGAAGTCATCAAAGTATTGAAAAGAATGATCTTAAAGCATATGAGAGACAGCATGAAGGCTATATTAGCATTATTTATGGCTTAGATGCTTCAGGGTCAATGAAAGGCGATAAGCTGAGGATAGCAAAAAAATCTGGCATAGCATTGGCTTTTAAGGCAATTCAGGACAGAAATAAGGTTGGCTTGATTGTTTTTGGCTCTGAAATCAAGGATTATATTGAGCCGACAAATGACTTTATCCGTATACTTAAGAAGTTAGCAGACATCAGGGCTTCAAGGGAAACAAATATTGCTTCAAGCATAACTAAATCAATATCATTATTTCCAAAAAAAGACACTAAGCATTTAATATTGCTTACAGATGCGTTGCCTACTAAAGGCGATGTTCCTGAATCAGATACATTAAAGGCTGTTGGAATAGCTCGTAATAATAAGATAACAATATCATTAATTGGCATTAGTCTAGATCATAAGGGTCTTGAATTAGCTAAGAAGATTGTTGAGATCGGTCAAGGAAAATTGTACAAAGTGAAAGATCTAGATGAGATCGATAAAGTTATATTAGAAGATTATGAAAGTTTAAAATAAGATTTGTAGAGTAAAAAATAAAACACGAAGAACAGAATTTTATCAAGGGTGAGGTGATTGATTGATGCGCAGAGAAATTTCCTAAGAAATTTCTCTGCGCGCAAAGAACTTTCGTTCTTTTGCGGAAACAGTTCTTCGTGTTTTAAGCATTAGTTTTGTGAAATCTTTAGAGTCGTCAATTCTTTGAATTCCAGGCCATAATCAGCTGCATAATGTGCTTGTTCATCCTGCATTAGATCATGTACTTCTTCTAATGTAAGATCTGAAACATTGTATTCTGAATATATCCTATTCATCATAAAAACCCCCAATCATTATCACTCTTAAGTAATAACTATAAAGCATAACTTATATATAAATGTTTCGGTTCTGTAGCTACTTGAGAATGAATAAATAACACATTCAGATTTTTCAACATAGAACTAAAATTACACACAAAGCTCTTATAATTCATTTCAATTATAGAAAGTATTTCGAGTAATAATCTGAATTTACTGTATATCCTGAGCTTTCGAATGTTGGCATCAACTGTTGTTCATAAAAATGTGCAATCAAGTCAACATCTTTATTTTTGAGATCTTCTTGTCTCCAAATATCTCTGTTCTCATAATAATTTTTAGTATGTCCAAATTCATTTTCCGCAATTTTTTGCCATTCATGTGTCCTTAATAAGGCTTCAAATCTGATTTTATTTGAATAAAAATTTACCTGTACTTGAGGCACTCCTATTAATTTGAGATACGCTTTTTGGGACAAGGAAAGGTTTTTTAAACTCATTTTATTAGCTGCGTATTTAGCATTCTTTGTAACTATTTTATAATTTTCAGGATTGTAAACATTCGATAGTTTTTCAAATTGGGGATCTATAACTGCATCTGGATATCTTTGCACCACTTTGAAAAGCTCTTTATCATTTGGTTTATATTCTACTTCAAATCTGTATTTTTTTGATTCCATAGAAATTTTTTTAATGACGTCAACTACTTTGTATAAGTCACGATTATTTTCAAGCTCAACGAATATTGCTGAGAAGTCATATGGAAAGTCCTCTCTAATATTTACTATATAATCATTTATTTTTTGTGAAACTCGTATGCTAAATTTGGATCTGGTGATTAAACTTACATCATCTATTAATTTATCTTTGAATAATTGTCTTTTCTTCTCAAATTTTATTTTATTCGATGCATTTAAGATTATTATTTCGTCGGTCTCAGGATTATAGTTTTGAAATTCTGGAAGATAATTTTTAGGATGCGGATCTTCAACTGCGTAATGATAAAATTTATCCTCTTTAATTCCCATAACACAGTGAGAAATGTCTATTTCCTTTAATATTGATTTAATTTCAGATATCTTAGTTAATGTATTGAGTACTTTTATTTCTATATTTTTATTATTTTCAATGAGTCTTCGATGCTGTGCTATTACGCTTAGATAGGGTTTTATATTAATTTCTGATTTTAAAATATCATTAATGAAGTTAGGAAGAAATTTTTTTACAGAAGTATCATACACTTCATTTCTCGAATTATGCATATATATAGGTAAATAAAATTTTAATTCTCCTATACACTTGTTAAAAGATAATGATTTGTTATTTTCGTCTATAATAAAAATATTCTTCAAGCTATCAATTACGTGATTTTGAAATTTTATACTTAACTCTCTTCTCTTCTCCATTAGTTTCTCTTGGTCAATTTTATGTAAATTTTGACTTAAAGGCTTTTTGAGGTCAGAATATTCTGATTCCAAGTAAATCTGCTTCATTGTTTTTATAGTGGCATTCCTCAGATTATCAATAAGCCAAGAAATCCTCTGACCTTGAAATATTGGATTATATGATTTTCTATCTAAAGAAATTGACAATTTAGATTCAATATTCTGTTCGTCATCCATCTTATTGTTATACAGTAACTCCTTTATAAACTTTTCGCTTTTTAACCACTTAGAAGTAACAATTATTCCTCTTTGAGGTTTGATCTTATATTCTCAACAAACTTATCAAAATCCTTTTGCTTTATTGATGCTCCACAGGCATGCTCATGGCCTCCACCATAACCTTCAATGCCAATCAATGATTTCGCAAGAATTTGCCTTACATCAAGCTTCTCTGCCCTAATGCTGCATTTCATATCATCATCTTTCTCTCTTGCAATAACAATAAGCTTATCAGGATGATTATATTCAATCTCGCTGGAAAGGTCTGATGTAATAGAATAATTATCATTATATACAAATAACACTAATCTGTCTTTTGTGATTTTTATCCGCGATTTTACCTCTTGATATCTCTTCTCAAGATTCTCATAATTCTTATAAATCAATTTAGCCTGAGGAGTTGTCTTATTAAGAATTTCGTAAGGATCATCGACTCTTGTCATTATCTTGAATGATGCTTGGACATCTTTTGTCAAGCCTTTAAGATTAAACTGCATTATCCTGCAAAGTTTTCCAAGAACAGTCTCATACAATACAGTTCCTGGATTCCTGATTTTCAATTTCTTATCCCACAAATCAGGATATTCTTTAACGAATTTCTTTGAGAATTCAGGAATAAACCAGTCTCCAACACAACCAATCATAGCAATCCATAAATATTTATCTTGCTCTTCAGTGACTTTGAAAGCCCAATAGGTTGTTGGTCTGTTATCTTGATCAAAGCCTTTTGCTTTATGCCTTAAAGGATTGAAATAATGCACATTCATCTTATCCTGCATTGGATGATGATCAAGCCAATAAACAGAAATCTTTATCTTATCTAGAAAATCCTGATGAACCATTGGCTTGTCTAAAATAAATACCTTATCTGGCTGAAACTCTTCTATTCTTCTCAAATAAACATCATCCTTGAGTATTGGGCTTGATTTAACAATAATGCCTTTAACATCTTCAGCATAATCCTTAACATAATGATAAAACAATAAGAATGAACTTAATCCATCTGTATCATCATCAAAGAATATTATAGGTCTTTTAGATGTCTTTAGAGCCTCTCGTAACTCAATGATCTCTTTTTTAGTCAACATATTATAAAGAAAAAGGGTTGTTTTAAAAAGATTGTTAAATGTACAATTCCTTATTCAAAACCTGAAGCAATGCCATTATTACTGAATATTTATGATACTCTTTTCTATCGATAATACCTCGAGTTAAGATTCCTACAATGCCTTCTTCATCCCCAATATTTTTGCTATTAGTCAATCTATTTTTATGAGCTGAGTCAGCTGCATTAATTCCATTTTCTATAATATCCTTAACAATAGCTTTCGGAAATTCTAAGCCAGGGCCTAACCCTAAAAAATAATTTTTCCCATCATAGATAACACATACACAAATATCTGCATATCCTGTATTTGTGTTTGGAATTTTCATTAATCCTGACTCTAATCCTACACTATACTCACAGTTATTGAAACAATTAATTGCCCTATTTTTTGCGCCTTCAATAACTTCATTTAATGATATTGGTTGATCAGCCACGCCTGGATCTGCATTTATTTCTTTAAATTCTGCATTATTGAATTCATTATATAAAAGAAATGCTTCTTTAACTGCAGCTATCTTAGAAGGATTTTTTGTTCCAATGTTTATGATCATCTTATATGCCTGATGTTTCTATAATTAAGATTCATGTCCTTGGTTTTTTCTGCATCTCGCATTTTAAGAGTAGCTTTTCTTAAGATATTGCCTGTTTTGAGATCAATCTTCTTCAATAAGTTCTCTTCTGCTTTTAATGTATCTGATTCCTGTTTAAGTATTCCAGTCATTACTAATAAATTATCTTTCTGAATGAATTCATCGTCTGACTTTTCATTAAGCTCAAGCTGTTTTTCCCATAATGGCTTTAATGCCTCAACCATTCTCTGCAATTCCTTCAAATCATACACTGTTTCATCAGCAGTTGATTTGATCTCTGTATTTTCCTCATTTTTCAATATTTCATTAAGTACACCCTCTATCTTTGTCAGGTATCTTTCCTCATTGTCTGCTGATATCTCATCCGGATCAAACATGCCCTCAAGCTTTTTCACTTCCTGCCTGAATTCAACCAGGATCTTTTTATCTAGTTTTTTGAGGAATTCATAATATTTTGCTATCTTTGTATTATGGTTTATAAGTATCTTCTGGAATTCATCTATGCAATTATCAAGAGCAGCATCAATGCCTTTAAGCTTATCAACTCGTTCATGATAATACTTTACAGAGTCCTGCTTTTTCTTTATGCCAAAAAATCCCTGGAATAAATGCTCTTGTATCCTCATAATCAGGATAGAATTGTGTTAGATTAAATATTTTACTGTTCCTTATACATTCCTTGTATTTGGCTTAATGCAGAGCTTTCATCTGGTCTTCTGTCTTCCCTAATTCGCACAAGTCTTGGAAATCTTAATGCATAGCCAGAAGAATATGATGGACTTTTCTGGATCTCTTCAAACTTTATCTCAACAACAATTTTTGGTTTAATGATCACTTCACGGCCTTTTTCAGAGATAATAAATGGCTTAAGCAGTTTTGTAAGCTCTTCAAAACTCGTGCCTTCTTCTTCTTTTTCCTTTATTCCTGTACCGAATTTTCCTATTTCTAGGAATTCATCTGTATCCTCGTCATAGCATGCAACTGTGAATGATGTCAACCATCCTGCTCTCTTGCCTTCACCCCATTCAGCTGCAACAATCACTAAATCCAATGTTTCCATTACTGGCTTTAGCTTAACCATAAAACCTACTCTTGATCCAGGCTTGTAAGGAGCATTTAATGTTTTTAGCATTATTCCTTCATTCCCTGCATTTAAGCTTTTCTCATAGAATCTTTGAGCTTTATCTTTATTATCAGTAATCAATTGCTCTGCAAGCCTTATTTTAAGTTCTTTTTGCTTTATGATCTTTTCAAGAATTTTTCTCCTATTCTCAAACTTCTCATCTATCATTGATTTTCCTTCATAATAGATTATATCAAAAACATTCAATTCCACAGGAAGCTCTTTAGACATTTTGTCTATATCATATTTTCTCTTGATTCTTTGGGAAATATTCTGGAATGGAACATATTTTTTTGTCTTTGCATCAAATCCAACAGCCTCGCAGTCAATAATGCAGGATTCTGTCTTGACATTTTCTTTTATCAATGAAACAACATCCGGAAATTGTTTTGTAACATTTTCAAGCCTTCTAGTGTGGATTGTTATTTTATCTTTTTCCTTTCCAATAAGCATTCTGAATCCATCATACTTGTATTCAAGAGCAGCTGGCTTTCCGACTTTTTCAAATCCTTCATCAATATCCTTTACTTTCTGCGCAAGCATGACTTTAACTGGCTTAAAAACATCTAATTGCAGTTTCTTAAGATAATCAATGCCCTTATCCATTAAAATCCCTGCAACTGCAGCATAATCATTTGTTACATCATATGCTTGCTGTATCTTATCCCTTATCTCTGATAATTCAGAAGCCTTTCCAAATAATCCTTGAGCATTCTGGATATCAATATCCTTTTTTTCTTTTCTCTCAAAATAAGCTAATGCAATAGCATCTCTTAAAGTTCCTTCACCTAAGCCAACTCTTAAATCTTCTAATAACAATCTTACTATGTATCTTGTCTCTAATGGCTTGGCAGATGTCAATAATTCAGATATTGTCTTCATCTTAACATCAGTGCTGCCTGTTCCTTCAATCTCTGCTAGCTTTCTTATATTCTTGTATACTTTATCCACACTTAATGATTCTGAAAATAATGTATGCTGTCTTTTTCTTTTCATCAATTCCTCAGCAGTCAGGCCTAGATCACCTGTCTTCTTCCAAGACTTTTCAATATCAGGACTTGATATGCCTGTTGCAGTGTTCAATGCCTTAACAACAAGCTTAGAAGCAATACCAATCTTGTTCTCCTCAAATTTCGGAAACACCAATCCTTGAACCATTAATATAATCTTGTCAACATCCTTTGCAGAGCATTCCTTAAGGAAATCAGCCAATATCTTAGTCTTCTCAAGCCTCTTTGACGTAGCTTCAAGCTTCTCATACAATCCAGCTAGCTCAGAATACTGCATAATAAAACGATAAAGAAAAATGATTTAAAAATGTTGTTTATTTCTGGGGTTTAGTTGTTCATCATTATGCTTATTTCTTTCTGCTTGTTGCATGCTTATTTCATGGTCTAATTCAATAATTAATTGATCATATTCTGCTTTCCTTTCTCTCAGGTTTGTAACCCAATCATCACTTATCAAATGACCTTTAGCTATTAGTTCATTAAAGTGCTTATCAGTAAAGAGAGTATCAGCAAATTTAGATTTATGTTCATCTAATTCATGTTTGGATTCTATCATAATGCCTAGATTTTTTTCTTCAACTGCTCCATGTGCACTTTGTAGGTCATTTATACGTCAGAAATACCACTC
>DUIB01000045.1 GCA_013330595.1 Candidatus Woesearchaeota archaeon
CAACAGCTGTAAACACATATTTTCAATATCCGATTCAGTAATAATATTCATTGTTTATTTTCAATCTTCTCCAGTATAACCACACATACCCATTCTTGGAGAATTTACCACTGGAAGCAGCATTTCCTCTCCACATTTATGTTTTTTAGCACACTTTCGGCATAGAAATCCCTCTCCATCCCATAAACATTGCGTGCAGATTTCTTTAGCAGGATTTTCACACTTACATTTAAAATCGGGAAGAATATTTCTTGCAATTATATCAATTTTTTTTGATGTGCCTTTTCTTTTTGCGATAACTTTTAGATTGAGAGTTGTTGTGGTCCCAAAATCATATTCATGTGAAAATACTGTGTTTACACTAAGAATTTTTGAAAGTTTATAATCCATCATTTTTTCATCAGGCTCTAAATCTTCACAATCAGAATTATATCTTGTTCCATTTATATTAAATGCACTTAAATGGCCGCAACATTCAAGCCATAAACCTCTTAAGAAGCTATCAATAACTTCTAGCGTAGAATCGGCATTAGCTTCGAAATATACAAAAAATGGCCCTGCACTAGCACGGATGAGCAAAATATCATCATTGCCATTTTCTGTGTCAAGATATTTCTTTCGTTCAATACAAGATGCTAAATGTTTTGACATTGCCACCGCAGATACTAGCTTACTACAATAACTACATTTACCTTCAGATTTCATGATTTCACCTCTGGCGGAGATAATTGTTTTTGTATGCTTTCTCTTAATTCTTTAGGAATCAATGCCACGGTATACTTTCTCCCGTTTTCAACAGATTTTCCGATAACAAGCAATCCCTTTACACGCAGGATGCCAATATCTGATGTTGGCTCCTCAGACTCCCAAAAGTAAGATATTTTATCATCATATTCTTTTAATATGCTGTATCTTGCAAAACTATTATTCTCTAAAAGTATGTGTAATACATCTTTGGATTTTTGAGGTAATGCAGATATGATATCATTTATATTTGACATGATATGTTCTTGAATAATTTTTGCTTTCTCATTTTTCTTTCCATTCTTAGAAAGCCCAAGAGAAAGACAGATGCCATCGACCCAATTGCTCGGATATTTATTCAATACAGCTGTAAGTTTAGTGTTAGATGAAACAAGTATATTTTCTGCATCTTTAATTCTTCCATCCATAAACGCATTCATCATAACATCATGATCCAGTATCATTGGAGAATTATGCAAAACAAAAATTCCCAAGAGCCTGTATGTGTTATAGAATGGATGTATCCTGCCTATAATGAGCGTGTTTCTTCCAAGTCCGGGAATGTTTGCAGATATGACGGCTGGATAGGTGTGGCTTGTCTTTCTATCTTTAAGGATTAGTTCTTTGCCTTTTTTTGATATGACCACAAATTCTGAATTAATGATTGTTCTAGTGCCTAATAATGCTGCCTTATCATCAAATGATAATTCCGGATGGTCTGAGATATACTCATCCACAATATTTATCTTTATCTCGGGAAGCGTCTTTTCAAACATGAGCCAATCCATAAAATTAATTGCGTAAGCATCATTGTCCATGCCTTCATAATTATAAGGGAATTCTTTTGAAAACTTTGCATGCCACTCTGATAATTTATTCTCGTATTTTTTCATGAAATATTCAAACAATCCCTTCTTAAAATCCTCATAATCAATCATTTTGTAAAACCTCATAATAATAGATATGATTTAATACCGGATAACCTGTCTCTAATGCGGATTGTATTACTTTATCTTCTTTAAGTTTTTTCATCTTTGTATTAATTCTTCTGTTTTATTAACGAAATCTAAAACTCCATTTTCATAATCATTAATTGTTTCTTGGCTGAATCTGATGTTTGTTGCATAACTCGCCTCATGCCTATCATCTTTAAGATTAGTGTAAAGTTCTGCATCTTCTTTATTTATAGAAAGTTCATTTAATAATTTTGCTTCATCTCTTGTTATTGCATATTCTTTTATCAAGATAAGAATTGTTGCATAGTGGTTTTTTGATGAATAATTCCTGTTTGTGATGAGTGCTAAAGCAGAATGATATAATGAATAGTATAATGTTACAATAAGCCAGTCATTGAATTTTGTATGTTCTTTATTCAACTTGTAAAATTCCAGATTATGCCTTGCTTTTTTTAGATGTGATTTTACTAATTCAGGATTATTGCTGATCTTCTTTATTTGTTTTTTAGTCGTGAAAAAGTTTATTTCTTTTTCCAAGTATTCTTTGTCTGAAAATAATCTATCAATATCCATCTAAAACTACCTCATAAAAGTTTTGCTCTTTGTAGATGGGAAAGCCAGTCTTTCTTGCTTGTATGATGACATCATCTTTATTCTTCATAAATTGTTCTATTGTTGTTTGAAATATAGATATTGTGTGTTTTGAAGTTATTTCAGCTTCTTTTTTGTTATTTGTTATATCTGTCTTTTTATTTGCTATGATTAGTAAGTCTATATCGCTTTCTTTCTGCTCTTCTTTTCTTGATGCAGAGCCAAATAATACTATGGTGTATGCCTCTTTCGGAATATTTTTTAAGAAGTTTCTTAATGGGGTTTTTACTCCAATATTTAGCTCATTGAATTTTTGCATTGCAATTTCAGAGAATTTTAAAGCAAATAGTTTTTTGTTACTTATTTTGTAGAAAGTGTTTGATTTGGTCTTTTCTTGCGTTAATATGCTGTTTTTTGTAAGTTTGTTTAATGTGTTTGTTAGTGAGCTGTCTGAGAGTTTTGATAATTCTTTGATTTCGTTAAAGTATAAACTGCTTTTTTTGCTTTCAAAATACGCCCTGTAAATCTTGTCTTCTGGCTTCATGTTAAGCTTTGTAAATGTTCAGTATTTATAAATACTCCTGTTTTTGGAGTGATTGCTCCTGTTTTTGGAGTTGTGGGGTATCATGCTCTGACCTCAACAGGCACCCTTATCTGTCCAGACATCAGTTTAGGAAGGAGAGAATCACGGATTTTAATTAAATGTGTGTTTTGTGAGTTAATCAGGGATAATTTGTCAAATATCGAATTAATAACCGTATCAAATTTCATAATCATTCCTTTCGGAGGTATTGTGCATTGTTGATTGAGAGGAAAAATTAAATGTTGAGAGAGATGGTTTTCCTTTCTCTTTTATGGCGTAGACTATATATTCGTTAGCGAAAAGAAAATTAGTCTTACTCATTCTTGGAGGAGGATTAGTTTTATACCAAACAAGCAAATTCCTAAAGAACCATTTATCTATGAATTCTTGCATATAAATTGGAATTTGTTGGGTTCCGCAGAAGACGTATATTTGTCCTGCGGGTTTGAGAACTCGGCGTAGTTCGGCTAAAATAGGTGTAGGATCAAAGCC
This sequence comes from Candidatus Woesearchaeota archaeon, assembly GCA_013330595.1. Classification (GTDB taxonomy): domain Archaea; phylum Nanobdellota; class Nanobdellia; order Woesearchaeales; family UBA9642; genus UBA9642; species UBA9642 sp12459u. The sequence goes on from DUIB01000045.1 coordinate 3,367, forward strand.
AAAATCCCAATCACCAAAGTTCTTCTTTATGATACGACCATTAAATTTTAAGTTTTGTTTTTGAGATACATTATATGGAGGATCTGTCACCACGAGGTCGACAAAGTTATCTGGAATTTGTTTAAGATATTTGAGACAATCCATGCAAGCAATTTTATTTAACTCCATAAAAAGCTAAAGGTTGTCAACATTAATATAGAAAACTCGGAAATCGTATTACTAGAAAAAATAGGCTGAAATGATCTGCAGTGGAAATCGACCCACGCAGATCACCCAGACAGCAGTAGCCCTGCCCAGACTTTCTTACTGATGTTCGAAGGTATTTCGCTCTTCGAGCATCAATATTCGAACTGGGGTCTCAGGCTTTCATTGGCTTGGATCTTTCGATCTGATTGCCACCAAAGGCCTGCATGATTGGCCGCTACACTACAGGGCTATGGTCAAGAAAAAGGGCAAGATTTATAAATAAATCGTTTTTTCTTAGACCACTAAATTATTACGGTGTATTTATGGCAAAGTTAAGACGTGGAGCAGCATATTCAAGAACATCTCAGATCAAGAGACCTTATACTAGGAGATCTAAGTATAGGGCTAAGAATTTTATTAAGGCGAGTCCTCATAGTAAGGTTGTTAGGTATGAGATGGGCAATGTAATGAAAAAGTTTGAGTTTACTTTGATTCTTATTGCTAAGAGGGCTCTTCAGATTAGGCATAATGCTCTTGAATCTGCTAGGATGTCTGGTAATAAGATTCTTGAGGCTAAAGCAGGCAAGACTGAGTATCATATGCAATTAAGGAAATATCCTCATCATCATTTAAGAGAGAATGTTCTTGCTTCTGGTGCAGGTGCTGACAGGATGAGTACTGGTATGGCGGCCTCTTTTGGAAAGGTTGTTGGATTGGCTGCTCAAGTCAAGGAGAATGATATCATATTTTCTGTTGAGGTTGATAAGAAAAATATCGGCATAGCAAAAGAATCTTTAATAAGATGCAAGAACAAGCTTCCATGCAGATGCCAGATCCTTATTGAGAAAAATGCTTCTTAAGATCTTTTTCAATCTTTTTATTCAATTCCTCTAGACTCGTACAAGCTTTGAATTTCTTCTTATACTTCGCAATTATATCCTCAGAAATTATGTCTGACTTGCTCAGATATATGATGATTGTCTTTTCATAATCTTTTAATCCTTTTAATAATCTTTCCTGCTCTTTCAATGAATAAGGCTCAGTCAGGTCAATAACATATATTATTATATTTGCAACATATTTCAATACAAGATATGCTTGTTGCTCAATATTATTTTTCTTTTCTCTTGCCAATACTCCAGGAGTGTCAATGAATTGTATCTTATGAATTACGTATTTATTATATCCTAGATTAATATTTTTTGTTGTAAAAGCATAATCCTTGATCTCTGGCTTTGCTGTTGTCAATTTTGAAAGTAAAGTGCTCTTGCCAATGTTCGGAAAACCAGTAATCGCAATAGAATACAGGTCTGTCTTTATTGATGGAAAACCTTTCATTATCTTTCTGGATTCTTCTAGATAATTCAGATTTGATTTTATCTGATTCATTATTGAACTTATCCTTCCATAGTATTGTTTCATTATTATTTTAATCCTTGATTCAGAATCAACGTGTTTCATCTTTCTCTTATAAATATCAGAAATCTCTTTGATGATATTGATAGTCCAATTCAAAGACCCAAGACTTTTTTTTAGATGATCATAATCCATTGTTGCCCTTATCAGTTCTTGATAGAATTCAGGCAGGCTGTCAATGCTAGGATATTTCTTGATTATCTTCTCTAATCTCTCAATCAATGTTCTTTCAAAGATCTTGATTTTCTCATACTCAGTTGTCCTGATTCTTGATATTCTTTCCCCAGATGTTCTTAAGAATACGACTGCAGACATTTTTTTAGAATTCTTGAAAGCCTGATCTAAGTAAAATTGATGATCCTCTATCTTATCAAGGTCTTGAAAGTTCATATTCTCAATAATCATTGTTATTTTATAAAGATTGCTTAATTCACAAACTATTGTATAATTCCGAAATTAGTTC
>DUIB01000017.1 GCA_013330595.1 Candidatus Woesearchaeota archaeon
CAAGATACTAAGTCAATACGATTTCCATAAAACATATAAACCTATATATCATTTTGAGATCATGAACATTCAAAAGATCAGAGAGGATTTTACGATTCTTAATAATCCTAAGAAACCGATTATTTATTTTGACAATGCATGCATGTCTTTAAAGCCAAAACATGTTGTTGATAAGCTCAATGAATACTATAATGAATATCCTGCATGTGTTGGCAGGAGCAATCATTCTCTAAGCGAAAGGGCAACAGATGAATACAAGAATGCTAGATCATCAATAAGAAAATTCATCAATGCAAGATCTGATAAAGAAATCATATTCACTAGAAACACTACTGAAGGCATTAATATTGTTGCTAAATCATTGAAATATGATGTTGTCATAACAACAGATAAAGAGCATAATTCCAACCTTGTACCGTGGCTTAAGCAAAAATCAGAAAAAGGCATAAGGCATGAAATAATCAATACAGACAATGGATTTAACCTGAAAGACTTTGAACATTTCTTGAATAGAAATAAATCCAATAAAATACTATGCTCTTTTATTCATACAAGCAATCTTGATGGGACAACAATTCCTATCAAGGAAATAATAAAGATTGCACATGACCATAATGCATTAGTGATGCTTGATGCAGCCCAATCCATTCCTCATACAACTATTGATGTAAAGAAATTAGATGTTGACTTAATTGCTTTTTCAGGACATAAGATGCTTGGACCTACAGGAACAGGGATATTATATGGAAGATCTGATGTATTAGAAAAACTCAATACATATAATGTTGGCGGAGATACAGTAAAGGAAACCTTTTATGATAAGTATGAAATGGAAGAGACTCCTGATAAGTTTGAGGCAGGATTGCAGGATTATGCAGGATTCATAGGATTGGGAGCAGCAGTCAATTATTTATCAAGATATATCGATGACATAGAAGAACATCAAATAAAACTAAATGCTATTGCAACAGAAGCATTGAAAAATGATATTGATATTATTGGTCCAAAAGATGCAAAGCTTCGATCAGGTATATTATCCTTTAATCCAAAAAACAACATGAAATATCATGAAGTATCACTATTATTAGACAGATATGCAAACATAATGATCAGATCAGGCAGGCATTGCGTGCATTCATGGTTCAATGCCCATAACATTGATGGATCAGCAAGAGCATCATTCTATCTCTACAATACAGAAGAAGAAGTGAAGATGTTCAATGAGAAGTTGAAAGAGATATTAAAAGTGAAGAGTTAAATAGAAATACTCAAGAAAAAAATTCGTAATATCCTTTCTGATTTCATTTCACCTCCATTATCTTCTTCAACCCTTTCCGGTAAGCATTCCATAAACGCTCAGCAATGAATTTTTTAGAATAATCCATAATTCTTGAACACTCTCTTTTTTTTGATGCATCTTCGCCACCTAAAGGTTTGCCTACGATCTTTGGTCCACGACTAAAAAGTCCGTTATAAGTAAGCCCATAGAAATCATCTTTCATAACAACTAACAATTCACCACCTTTATTATATAATTCTCCAAGATTATTCAATTCATTAAAAGTTCCGACCCGCTCACGACTATTTATATCGATCGTACCGGAAACATAATGCCTTTTTTTGGGAATTTTACCCTCATCTTTCAAACAATAAATCTCTTCAACACTTAGAGGAATATATCCCTCACTCAAACAATTTTCGAGACATTGCCTAACATTCCCATCCCAAAATATCTTGAAATTATCTATAGACATTCATTTCACCACCTTTTCCTGCATGTTTCTTGACTTATGAAGTCCCTTCTTGAAATCAGAGGAAGTTATTCTAGAATCTTTCTTAGAATGTAGATATTTTCTTTGTATTTTTTTGTACATATCTAATATTGAATTTTCATGCATTTTTTTTGGATTATTCAATACTACGCTACCATACTTGATTTCGATAATCCAATTATGTGTGACATTAGGAGGTTCGCACTTATCTAAAATATAGTACAAACCAGTTGTTATATAATGCCGTTGTTTTAATTCTAACTCACTTATTCTTACAATCAAATCATCCAATTTACCGGTGTAAGTTTTCGTTACAAGTGTTGAAAATAAGGGTATTTCGTATTTTTTATTGTTTCTATTCCCCATTTTTGACATTGAATAGTCCCACTCATCTACTTTATCAGCAAGATTCAATGATTCTTTCAATGTCAAAGGCCTATAATTATTCATTTTATCAAATCGTACAACTTAATTTTTCTTTCGTTCAATTGAAAGATTTTCTAATTCTCCCCAATACTTGGATAAAACAGTATTGTAGTATGACTCAAGAGATTTCTTATAACCTTCACCGTTTCCGAATAATGACATGTTACTTAATAAATTGAGTTCCGATAAACCAGGTAACACTATTTCCCATCTCGTAGCATCAGCTCTATCTATGCCGCCAGCTAAATATGCAAATCTATCAATTCCTAATGCAGGGTCATTGAATTTTTGAGAATGATATTCACAAATTCCTTTGGCATATAAGTACATTTCAACAGGATCCTTAATGCAATGCATGGCATTTGCTATATCATCTAGGCTATTTTTTGGCAATTTCTGTATATGATACTTTGCAGTATTTTTTGTAGCTATCTTGACATCATTTTTTTCATCATTGTTCTTTTTCATATTCATCACCATTGTTAGTTAATAACTATTAATTAGTGATAAATTAATAAATAAATAAAACTTCCGCTCATTATTTTTGTCTATTTTCAATAAATTTATAAATTATAACATTTAGTCTAAATTTATGCCTAATAACCTTGTCAAGATTGATGAGTATGATAAGAAACTTCTCTATGAGTTAGATAAGGATGCTCATACAACAATCTCTGCACTCACAAAAAAACTAAAAAAATCCAAGCAATTCATAGATTACAGGATAAAAAGACTAGAAGAAGAAAAAATCATTCTTGCATATCAAGCAATAATAGATTCATCAAAGTTAGGATTCATTACATATAGAATTTACATAAAATTTCAGCAGATGACAAAAGAGGATGAATTCATAGAATTTCTCAAGAACTATGAAAATATATGGACGATAGCGAGATTGCACGGGAAATGGGATTTCGCTTTCTTTATCGGAGTCAAAAACATCAGAGAATTGCACGAAACATGGGATAAACTTACTCTTAAATTTAAAAGTAAAATCAAAGAATATGACATCGCAGTATATGCGCCAATAATAAATCATAACAGGACATTCTTCACAGATAAGAAATTGGATAAAATAGACAGGATATATGGTGATGGAAACAAGTTGGAATATGATGAAATAGATTTGAAAATAATAAAAGAATATTCAACAAATGTAAGGACAGCGTATATTGATATAGCAAAGAAACTCGATCTTTCTATAAATACAATAATCAACAGGATAAAAATATTAGAAAAAAAGAAGATAATATGCGGATACAAGCTTGATATAAATCTAGAGCCACTAGGTTATGAAGGTTACAGGGTGGATCTTCATCTTAATTCAAAGGAAAAAATCCGATCATTAAGAGAATATTGCAAACAAAGCAGAAACATATATCAAATAATGGACACAATCGGAGGAGCAGATTTCGAAATGTCAGTAATAGTCAAGGATTTCTATGATTTGTTAAGACTAATGAAAGATATGCAAATGAAGTTCCCAGAAATAGATTACTATGAATATTTTGGATACTCGTTATTCGCAAGATTAAGCTATGTGCCTGATTGAGATTAATTAATTACTCACAATATACGCCAGAACATCATAATCTGGATCAAAGAATTCAATCATCTCATATTCTGGCCTTTTAATGACACGAAGATTCTTGCATTTAAGATATTTTTTCTTAAAGGGATCATAACTTTTAACATCAAAATCACAGCAGCCTACTTGCATACGATAAGGGTCTGGAATTCTGATTCTAATATGTCTAATAATATTGCCTGATAGCTTAATTGGCTTAGACAATTCTATTCTAGGACCATTGTTTTCATTAAAAGGCTTACCTAGTTTTTTTACTATTTTAATTAATTTATCGTATTCATCAGAATAATGAGCAAAGATAGTCAATGAAGAAATCGGCAAACGCATCCCTATTGTCTTATCACACAAATCTGATGCATGTTCCACAACATATCTTACAGCGTCTAACAAATGCTTTTCATCTTCGATTGGACTGAATCTGTAATGCTTCATTTTACTATCAATATCATTGTCCCCAATCAACCGATTCAGTAAATCTAATATAAAAACCAAAGGGATCAATGACTCTAAAATCTTTCTTATTCCATCTTTTTAATATTAGGGGTTGGGATATACAAGATGGATCTAATTTTTTGTATGTAGAATTCCATAATTCCTCAACATCTGATGCAGGAATAGTTATTTCGACCGCATAACCTCGCGGAGTATTTGAGGGAAAATCTTTGAAATGTGCATGTTTAGAAACTTTTTCTTTATCACCGTAAAAATTAATTAGTGTTCTTCCGATAGAATCTGTTCTTGCTAAAACCATATACCCTAAATCACTACCTCCTCCAGAAGTTGGATCATATGATAATCTTTCAAATCCAAACATAGAATAAAACTCCTGTGCTTTTCCAAAGTCAGGAATATGAAGTTCAATAACAAGATTGTTAGATATTTTGTTCATGTTAGACCACATTATAATATAATACGCACATATTATAAATTTTTCCTTAAGAATCCATCAGGGATTTTCTCATTGCCCTATTCCACTCTTCTTTCTTCGGCAGATAGATCCTATATTTCGATGCAAATATTGTTTTATTTTCCTTTGGCAAGGTATATCTTACTATTGTCTCTTTCTTGTCAGAGCATAATAATATACCTATAGCCGGATTCTCTGAAGCATCCTTGATCTCTCTGTCAAAATAATTCACATACATCTGCAATTGACCTAGATCTTTATGTGTCAACTTTCCAAGCTTTAATTCTATCAAAACAAAACATCTTAAAATTCTGTTATAAAATACCAAATCAACAAAGAAATTCTCATCATCAATTGATATTCTTTTCTGCCGCTCGACAAATGTCAAGAACTGCGAACTAAAGCCTGCAACTCGCAGTTCTTGAGCATGCTCAGAAATTGCTTTGATTGGTCTCCAAGTTTAAACACGAAGGTATTATCATAAGCAATTTCTGACACATGAAACCCTTTACCTAATTCAAGGAGAAATCGCTTAAGATTATTAATTAATCTTGATTCAAGGTCATTCTCTGAATAATAATCTCTCTGTTCAAGACCTATAAACTCGAAGATATAAGGATCCTTAATCATGTCTGAAGGCTTCTCAATTAATTGCCCTTTTTTAGAGAGTTCAAGTACTTTCCTTTTGTCTCTGCTCAAGGCAAGCCTTTCATATAGCATCGAGTTTATTTGGCGTTCTAATTCACGTGTTGACCAATGATTATTAGCTGTTTCTATCATATAAAAGCTCCTTGCATTTTTATTCTCAACAGTTAGAAGAAGCCTGTAATGAGTCCAAGTCAATTCGGGCCTCAGTGCGGACCGTTTTGAGAATAGTATATAAAATTGCCTTATACGTCTTAATGACCTCTCTTCAAAACCTTTTCCATATTCTTTAATCAACCTCTGTGACAATTCTTCTATCAAGTATTTACCATATCCTGCCCGTTTTTGACCTATCTGTTCCTCCTCTACAATAATCTTACCAATTTCCCAATATGTCTGAACAAGTATAGAATTTACTGTCTTATACACACTACTTCTAGCTTTATTCAACACATCTTTGATAGTTCCATAAGTTTCATTTAAACTCATAATAATAGTAATGATAAAAACTTTATAATAATTACTCTAGAATTTCCGGAATATATTCGAGAAATGTGAAAATTATGCGGTTAATTAAAAGTTTTATTTATATAAAAATTTTCATAAAAACCCAACTCAATTGGCTCCGCAGTGCAGAGCTTTTTATAATCAAGATTTCTTCCTCATTAATTCATCTAACTTCAAGAATTCCTTATTGCTCAACTGATAAAGCTTTTTATCATATAATTGATCTTCCAGTTTCTTCTTGAGATCTTTCTTATTTCCAGGAAGAATGCTCGGCAGTGCATTTCTCAGTTTTTTATCATCAAGCATTACTAATTCTTTGTAATATATTGCTGGCTTCTGAACTATATCAAGATCTCTCTGCTGCATCAATACTAAAGCAGAATCAACCCTTGGCATTGGCCTGAATGATTTTGGAGAAATTAATTTAAGTATCTCAATATTATATAATTCATTTGCAATAATGCTAATCCTATTATCTTTTTTAATCAATAAATCTGCAAAATTCTTTCCCATAGTCATTAATATGAATTCAACGTCTATCTTGAATATCAATTTCATCAATGGTTCAGAGATATTGTAAGGAATATTTGATATGATCTTATTAAAGCCATATTTATTATGAAGATCAAGAAATATCTCCAAAATATTGCCTTTTACAAACACAATATTTCCTCCATTCAGATCAGAATCATCGACATCGACAGCAATCACTTTGCATTTCTTTGCAATCCCTTTTGTCAACTCACCATGTCCAGATCCTATCTCAAGAACAACATCATCAGGCAATAGCATTGCTTCATCAACTATGTACTTGATCAGTTTCTTATCAACCATATAATGCTGTCCTGATTGGTCGAGGTTCATGATAATGCTAATAATATCATATATATAAATTTTAGTAATATAATCTACAAAATAGAAATAATCATCCTTGTTGCTCTTGCCAAAAACTATTGTATATCCCATTATGTTTAAGCAAATAATTATGTGATCCCGATTCAATAATGCTCCCGTTTTTCAGGACATAGATCTTATCTGCATGCATCACTGTAGATAATCTGTGTGCAATCATTACAACAATCAGCTCTTTCTTTATCTTGATTATCTTCTTTATTGTCTGTGTTATCTCTTTTTCTGTCAATGAGTCAAGGCTTGATGTTGCTTCATCAAATATCAATATATCAGGCTTTCTTAATAATGCTCTTGCAATGGATATTCTCTGTCTTTCTCCACCGCTGATCTTCAATCCTCCTTCTCCTATCTTAGTATTAAGTCCTTGTTTTGAACGCTCAAGAATAGATAATGCCCGAGCATTCCTTAATGCATTCATGCATTCTTTATCAGTTGCATCAGGATTTACAAACAACAGATTCTCTCTTATTGTTCCTGCAAATAACTGCGTCTCTTGAGAGACCATTCCTATTCTTTTTCTTAAATTGTCATAATCAATATTTCTTGAATCAGCATCATTGAATAGAATGCTTCCTTTAGGAGTTGTGTAAAGCCCAACAATTAACTTTATTAATGTGCTTTTTCCAGATCCTGAAGGGCCTACAAATGCAACTGTCTCTCCAGATCTTATCTGGACATTGACATTGTTTAATGAATGACTTTTTCCTGAAGGATATTTAAAGCTTACATTCTGGAATTTTATATTCCTTAATTTTTTTAATATGACAGCATTCTTGGGATTTTTCTGAGATTTAATATTCAATATCTCATCCATCTGCTGATTGCTTGCCCTTGCCTCCTGATAAGATTGAGCAGCATTCCCCAACTCTCCAAGAGGACCAAAGATAAAGAATGAATATATTAGTATTGTGAAATATTCTCCTAAAGTTATGTTTCCCTCAAATATTAAATATAGCAAGAGTAATACAATAATTGCTCTCATGAAATTTACTAATGTTCCTGTCATGAAGCTGAGTTTTCTGACAAGCTTGACTTTCTTTAATTCCAATGTAAGTATTTTTTCATTTGTGTCATTCAGCCTCTTTATCTCCTGATCCTCAAGCCCTAGGCTTTTTACGAGTTCAACATTTCTTAATGTCTCTGTTGTAGATCCGGCAAGATTGGCCGATTCCTTAACTATTTCTTTCTGCGCAGCCTTTATGCTCTTGCTGAAATGATAGATAGAAAGGCCGATAGTAGGGATTATCAGCAGGAATGTGATGCCAATGCTCCAATGAACTGTAAAAGAATAAATAACAACAAAAAGTATGCCGACAAGTGCAATAAAAACAATATTGATTAATTGTGTTATGAATGTCTGAGTATCAAGCCTTGCCTTCTGAAGTTTTTGAAGGATCTCGCCAGACATTTTATCCTCAAATATCATATAAGGAATAGAAAAAGTATGAGCAAGTCCTTCACCATACATCCTTGCGCCTATTCTCTGCGTGATAACATTAAGATAATAATCCTGAAATGTCTTAGCTATCCTAGAGATTAATGCAACAAGAATAAATGCTCCTAGCAAAAGAATAACACCAGATATGAATGTATGTTGATCCATAGTTGTCGCTTTAGTTGCATAATTATCAACAATAATCCTAAAGATCTGAGGATCAAGCATAGAGAAAGACTGATTCAAAACAGCAAGTACAAGAACCAAGATAAGTAATCCTTTATAGTTCTTCAAATGATTAATAATGAATTTCATAAATCAAGAGAATATAGTATGATTAAAAATGTTATGAAAGAAAGCAAAACACTAATTCTTCTTGTAATATACAACTGGATCGAATCTGCCTGTTTTAATATTAACCTTGTACGCAGTATACGTGGCCATATTCTCGAGTTTAGAAGGTTTTACAGTTGTCCATCCTGATGGATTGTTTGTAGGGTTATCCTCTTGGGCACGTGATTGAAGTTCAAATCGATTTTTCACCATGTGACTATCAAGTTTTAAACTCAACAACGCATAAGTCGGAGTAATCATGACTTTCCTAAATCATGTCTTTAATATAAATTTTTCAAAAATCTTTTTAAAGTGCAATCGTTTCTTTTAATCCATGGCGGCCGTGATGTAGCCTGGCAGCATAGGAGACTGTGGATTGCAGTTCATGAAGATGAACTGTACAAACCGTAATCTTCTCGGGTGAGTTCAAATATTGCCGCTCGAAGAGCAAAATATCTTCGAACGCAGTGAGAAAATCTCACCGGTCGCCCTTTAATATGATGAACAAATACGGATTAACGAATGTACAGACACATTCATATGATAATTTCAATGAAGTGTATGATTTCTTAGCATCTATATTGGAAAATATAAAAAAAGAGGATTTCCGTATTCCTAAAAGTTTAGAAAGCATAACATTAGTATCTGTAAAAAGAATTCCTCATACATTGATTGTTTGCTACGAGACAGATGGCATCAAGCAAAAAGTCTATGATCTTAAAAAATACAATATGAAAAATTAAAAAAAATTAATTATCTCTCCAAGCAACTACGCCCCAGATAACAAGACTTGCTAATGAGAAGATAAACCCAATAAATGGTATTATGCCTCCAATAAACACTAGGCTCAACCATCCAGGATATTTCCTTTTCTCAAAAATAGCCCATGTCCATATTATCATAAATACAATATTAACAATTGGCACTAAGAATATAAATACCCATGGCCATTCTTTATCTGCCAATATTGGGAACAATGCCAAATTAGCAATTGGAATCCAGGCAAGCCAGGCAATATCTCCATGCTTAAGTTTTTTTGCCAAAGTAGAAAGTACTAAAGCAAAATAAACATACAATGCAATAGCTATTATTATTGCTGCTATCAAGAATGCTGCAAAAAATGCACTCAATGCTCCAAGACTGCCTAAACTAGCATAATCCACTGCCATAATCACCACCTCAATGCATTCTTGTTAAAAGCATATATAAATTTTGTTTTTTCAATAAAATAAAAATCGAACATTTTATAAATGGACCTTTATTTCCATTCTCTATAGCCCGAGTTCATGAGGAGCGCCTTAGGGTTCTAAACAGAATTCTGGTTAATATTAATATGGCAGACAAAAAACCTAACTTACAGGATTCAGAAAATTACAGGCATATTGTAAGAATAGCTAATGCTGATGTTAAAGGTGAAAAGTCAATTCATATGGCTTTGCATAAGATCAAAGGAGTTAGCTTTATGCTCTCTAATTTTATTTGCTTTTCAGCAAAAGTCGATCCTAATAAAAAAGCAGGAATATTAAATGATGATGAAGTCCAAAGATTAGAAGATGTAATAAGAAATCCTGCAAAATATAAATGTCCTGCATGGCTCATGAATAGAAGAAAAGATTATGATACAGGACAAGATATGCATTTAATAAATGTTGATCTTGACTTAAGTGTTGATGCTGATATGAAGAGAATGAAGAAAGTCAAGTCCTACAAGGGATTGAGGCATATGTGGGGACAGCCAGTCAGAGGCCAAAGGACTAAATCAAATTTCAGGAAGAATAAAGGAAAGGTAAGTTTGGGTGTTGTGAAAAAAGCACCTCCAAAAACTAAATAAAAATGGGAAGCATTAAGAAAATCAGGAAAAAGTATTCAAAGCCAAGCCATCCATGGAGGATAACAAGAATTGAAGAGGAAAACCAGATAGGCAAAGAATATGGTATTCCAAAAAAGACAGAGATATGGAAGACAATCTCTAAATTAGAGTCTTTCAAGAATCAGGCAAAGAAATTATCGAGCCTTGACAATGTCCAATCAGCAAAGGAAATGCAGAATCTGTTAAGCAAATTACAATCATTAAATCTAATCCAGACAACAACTTCTGATGCAATACTTGGAATAACATTGAAAGATGTCCTTAACAGAAGACTTCAGACAATTGTATTCAAGAAGGATTATGCAAAATCAATGTCTCAGGCAAGACAGTTAATAACACACAGACATATTCTAGTGAATAACAAGATAATCTCAAGTCCATCATACCTTGTTAAAGTATCAGAAGAGAACTCAATTGAAATCAGTCCAAAAAGTTCATTCTATTCAACTGATCATCCAGAAAGATTAAAAGAAAAAACAAAAAGAGTCCATAAAGTTAAAGTAAGACAAAAAGGTAGAAGATGAGAGAAGACAATACACGATGGGGAATATGCTATATTTATTCTAGCTATAATAATACAATTATTCATATAACTGACATAACAGGATCAGAGACATTAGCAAGATCATCAGGCGGACAGGTTGTAAAAAGTGACAGGCTTGAATCAAGCCCAACTGCAGCAATAATGGCTGCAAAAAGTGCTGCTGAACAAGCAATGGAAAAAGGATTGACAGGAATTCATGTCAAGATAAGAGCACCAGGAGGCCATAATGGCCCAAACAATCCTGGCCCAGGAGCACAGGCAGCTGTCAGGGCATTATCAAGAATGGGATTAAGGATTGGATCAATAGAAGAAGTAACACCAATACCTCACGATACTTGCAGGAAAAAAGGCGGTAAAAGAGGAAGGAGAGTATAATGATGGATATAAAACTTATTGATAATCAGGAAAAAAAGGAAAGGATAATATTTTCATTAACAGGAGTTGATACAGCATATGCAAACTCATTACGAAGAATAATGGGATTTGAGGTTCCAGTAATGGCTATTGAAGATGTTGAGATAAGAAAAAACAATTCAATATTATATGATGAAGTGCTTGCCCATAGGCTTGGATTAATACCATTGACAACAGATCTTAAGTCTTACAATATGATTGAAGAATGCAAATGCAAGGGTGCTGGATGCGCTTCATGTACTGTAAAATTAATACTGAAAGCGCAAGGGCCAGGAATGGTTTATACATCAGACCTGAAAAGCAAGGATCCAGAGATAAAGCCAATAAATACAAAGATTCCGATTGTAAAATTGCTTGAAGGACAGGAGATTGAACTTGAAGCAACAGCAGTGCTTGGAAGAGGCAAGGATCATTCAAAATATTGTCCAGGACTAATATTTTATAAGATGACAGATCCTGACAAGGACGAATTCATATTCACAGTTGAATCATGGGGCCAATTAACTCCTAAAGAAATCGTGCTTAAAGCAATAGATATTTACGATAAGCAATTAGAAGAATTTGCAGAGCTTGTCAAAAATCTTCCATAAAGATTTTTGATCCCAAAGAAATGCTGTGCATTTCTGGGGCACAAGAACGCAAGTTCTTTGCACATGATCAGAAATTTAACCAATTTCTGACACGTGAAGAATATTGGGTAGGCGCGAGGATGGCGGAGAGGTCAAACGCGCTAGCCTAAGGTTTAAGGAAAATTTTCCTAAGCAGAAAGCTAGTCACTTAGTGTGTACGTGGGTTCGAATCCTACTCCTCGCACTTTTTGCTAAAAAGTGCATTAAAAGCATTTAAGGAGGACATGAAGTCCTCCGAACTTATAAAGATTAAAGGAGGAAAAGTAGTCAAACAGTGTGACTTTATGTCACAGGCTTTTGATTAAACTTTTCGCAAAAGTTTATGACTCTAGAACATAAGAATGAAAGATTGAAAGAGCTCATAAGTAGTTTGAAGAAGCAATCATTAGAGCAGAAAACAGGATTATGGAAGAGGATTGCTCTTGAGCTAGAAAGGCCAACAAGACAGCATAGAGTTGTTAACTTATCAAAAATAGAGCATAATGTTAAGGATAATGATGTTATTATAGTTCCTGGAAAAGTTTTAAGTGGTGGTCAATTGACTAAAAAAGTCACTATATATGCATATCAATATTCAAAAAGTGTTGCAGATAAACTAAACGGGAATGTGATGGATATCGAAGATGCAATGAAAAAATATCCTAATGGAAAGAACTTAAAAATTATAGGTTAAAATGATTGTAATCAATGGTGAAAACTTAATTGTCGGAAGAGCAGCAACATTTGCTGCAAAAAAAGCATTATTAGGAGAGACAATAAACATTGTCAATTGCGAAAAAATGTATCTGACAGGATCAAAAGAATACTTGTTCAAAGAAGGCAAGAGAAGAAGAGATCAAGGCACTTGGAGTAAGGGCCCTATATATTTCAGGATGCCTGACAGGTTTGTTAGAAGAATAATCAGGGGAATGCTCCCACATAAGACAGCAAGAGGCAAAGATGCATTTGCAAGAGTAATGTGTTATGTTGGTGTTCCTGAAAAATATAAAAATGAGAAGATGATCACATTAGATAATGCTTCAATAAAGAATATTCCTAATTTAAGATATTTAAGTGTTGAGGAGCTAACAAAACATTTAGGAGCAAAATGAAACCAATAATCACATCAGGACGAAGAAAACAATCAATAGCAAAAGCCTGTTTAACAGAAGGCAAAGGAATAATAAGAATCAACAATACTGACCTGAAAGTGTTCACTCCTAGTATGGCTCAATTAAAAATTATGGAACCATTAATATTATCAGGAGATACTGCAACAAAAGTGAACATCAATGTCCAGATTAGTGGTGGTGGCATAATTAATCAGGCTGATGCAGCAAGGCTGGCTATTGGAAGAGCATTATCACAATACAATCCAAAATTAAAAGAAGTTTATTTGAATTATGACAGGCAATTATTAGTTGCAGACATTAGAGTAAAGGAAGCTTCAAAGCCTAATCATCATGGACAGGCAAGAGCAAGAACACAGACATCGTATAGATAGTTGATTAAGCGTTTTATGACGCTCACATAGATGTTGTTTCGATGTTATATCGAGTGCTATCGCACATACAAACAACAGTTGTGATAAAACAAAAGGAGATAAAAATGATAATACCAATTAGATGCTTTTCATGCGGAAAACCAGTTGCTCATCTATGGGATGAATTCAACGAACGAATAAAGAAAGGCGAAGACAAGAAAAAGATCCTGGATGATCTAGGCCTTGAAAGATATTGTTGCAGAGCATTGTTGTTAGGACATGTAGACCTGATTGATACTGCTGCGAAATTCAAAAAATTTTAATGCATAAAATTTTTGACTCCCTTCGGGATTTAAGAAATTCTAGTTATTTCCCATAATATTTAAAAATGCCTCTCATTTCTGTTAATAATGCCAGACTTTAAATCAATCCAGGACAAGTGGCAAAAGGCTTGGTCAGATGCAGGAATATTCAAAGTAAAGGAAGATAAGCATAAGAAGAAGTTCTATTGTCTAGAGATGTTTCCTTATCCTTCTGGATCTTTCCTTCATATGGGCCATGTGAGGAATTATTCTATTGGAGATGTTATTGCTAGATACAAGAGATTAAAAGGTTTCAATGTATTATATCCAATGGGTTTTGACAGTTTTGGATTGCCCGCAGAAAATGCTGCTAAAAAGGAAAAAATTCATCCAAGAGAATATACTGAAAATGCTATTGCTAAAATAGTTGAATACATGAAACAGCTTGGATTAAGCTATGATTGGGACAGGATTATTGCAAGCCATAGGCCAGAATATTATAAATGGAATCAGTATTTCTTTGTTAAGTTCTTTGAAAAAGGATTGGCTTATAGGAAAAAGGCTTCTGTGAATTTTTGCGAGAGCTGCAATACTGTTCTTGCAAATGAGGAAGTGGATAATGGAAAATGCTGGAGATGCGAAAGTATTGTTGTTAACAAGGAGCTTGATCAATGGTTCTTGAAGACAACAGCATATACAGAAGAACTGCTTAATGACATAAAGAAGCTTGAATGGTCTGATAAAATAAAATCCATCCAGGAGAATTGGATTGGCAAAAGCCATGGATTAATGATAAGCTTCAAGCTAGATGATGGAACAGACTTTCCAATATTCACAACTCGCCCAGACACTATTTATGGTGTAACATTCATGGTTATTGCATTGAATCATCCAAGACTGATTGGAATGTTGCATGATCCTTATAAGAAAAATGTTCAGGATTTCATTAAAGAAGTTGAGGAAGCTGAATTGAAAGATGACATGGATTTCCTGGAGAAAAGCGGGGTATTCACAGGACGATATGTAATAAATCCTCTAAATAATGAAAAAGTCCCATTATATGCAGGAAATTTTGTTCTTTCGGATTATGCAACAGGAGCAATAATGGCCGTGCCTGCACATGATCAAAGAGACTTTGAATTCGCAAAGAAGTATAATATACCGATAAAGATCGTGATACAAAATAAGGATCATACTCTAAAATTAAAAGATATGGAAAAAGCATTCATCGATAACGGAACTCTCGTCAATTCCGTTTCGTTCAACGGCCTGAATAACAATGAGGCAATTGAGAAGATTTCTGAGTATGTTGAGATGAAGGCTCTTGGAAAAAAGACTGTTCAGTTTAAGTTAAAGGATTGGTTGATCTCAAGACAGAGGTATTGGGGGACTCCGATCCCTATAGTTTATTGTGATAAATGTGGAATTGTTCCATTGCATGTTGAAGAGCTTCCTTTGTTATTGCCTGATGATGTTGATTTCAGCAAGCCAGGAAATCCTATACTGACAAGCAATTCTTTCATTAATACTAAATGCCCTAAATGCAATGGGGAGGCAAAAAGAGAAACAGACACCATGGGAGGTTTCATGGATTCATCATGGTATTTCTTAAGATACTGTTCACCTAAAACTTCAGATGTTGCATTTGACAGAGAGACAGTTGATTATTGGATGCCTGTTGATCAGTATGTTGGAGGCATAGAGCATGCTGTCGGCCATCTGATATATTCAAGATTTTTTACAAAAGCATTGCGTGACATGAAGATGCTGGATTTCGATGAGCCATTCAATGCATTATTCAATCAAGGAATTGTGTATAAGGATGGGGCAAAGATGTCTAAGAGCCATGGAAATATTGTTACCCAGGACGATATAGCAAACAAATATGGCATTGACACTGCAAGATTATTCATGTTATTTGTTGCAAGCCCTGACAAGGAGATGGAATGGAATGATAAAGGCATTGAAGGATCATTTAGATTTATCAATAAAGTCTATAAATTATACGATGATGAATTTAATTCAATGAGCAATAATAAGGATAAGTATTTAGTTAGCAGGAAAAATATTTTCATCAGGGATTTCAATAAGACTATTGATGATTTTAAATTGAACACTGCTGTTGTTATGCTTATGGATTTTGTGAGTTATTTGTATGATGTAAGAGAGAATTGCTCAAAAAAAGTCTATCATGAAGCACTAAATAATTTAGCAATAATGCTTAATCCATTCACACCGCATCTATCTGAAGAGATCTATCATATGCTTGGAAATAACAAAAATCGCACTAATCTTCCATCTAAAGACCAAGATAGTAATAATGCAATTTTTGGAATTAAAAATTTCGAATTAAAGTCTGAAATATCGAAAACCGAAATTTTTAATACTGATTTCTGCTCTCTTGAAAAATGGCCTGAATATAATGAAGAGCTAATAGATGATAAACTGCATTTTATGGAGAATGTTTTTGACAACACCAGAAAAGACATAATATCAATACTGGAATTAGCTAAGATTGAAAAGCCTTCAGAAGTTAAGCTGATAATTGCAGATAAATGGAAATATGATTTGTATAATGAGATAAAAAATATGAATTCAAAGAATGTCTCAGAAATAACCAGGCATTTAATGAATACAGAATTAAAGAAGCATGGACAGGAAATAATGAAGATTGTTCCTAAAATCATTGAAAAAATGCCTGAATATATTATTGAAGATGAATATGGATTCTTCTCAGAGAATATAGCTGAGCTGGAAAAGATATTCAAGTGCAAAATCACTCTGATCAAAGAAGAGGACTGCAAAGAAGCAAAAACAAAGCAATCAATGCCTGGAAAACCTGCCATTATTGTAAGTTAATCACTTTAAAGTAAAAAAGTATTTAAATAAGCTTTATTATCTATAAATATGCAAAGACCAATACTTATAGATCCGATCAAATATCTTGATAAGATAGTACAAATAATTGATAATGACGATGTCATTAATTTTGCAGATTCTTCATTTATATACACCCCACCGATACTTCTCTGGAACCCAGACTGGGGACAATATGGTAATTATAATATTAGGCGATTAGAGGATACAGCGAGATATTATCATTATGATTATGATTTGCTGAAGAACATAAAAGATAATTTAAAAACCTTCTATGGAAACATGCAAGAACTTCTATCCTCAGAATTCTTCTTAGTGCCTGGCGTATTCAATGAACTCAAACAGGGATATGTCAATTCAAAGCACTATCTGAAGAGGGATGGTAGAAAAAAATCATCTTTGATTGGTAAACCTCAAATTAGATACTTGGAAAAGTTGACGCAAGAGAAGCACAGTAGATTTCTTAAAAAGAAAAGAATCATCATCAAATTAAGTCCAGAAATATCCGTGAATGAAGAGAAATCAATTAACTATTTCATGCATGAAATCACATATTACGAAAATGATTATATAAATAATATATTAAAGAAGAATAAAACCATTGATGAACTTAAAGAATTAGAAAATGAAAATTTTGCAACGTATAACAATTTATATGACCTATCAACCCAAGCATATGCGATTTTCGTTAATGATGACAAAAAAAATGATTCTTCAATAATCTCTGAAGTATTACTTTATTCATTAATAATGAACAAGAATGTAAGATTATTCACTTTCGATACTGATTTCAGCAATATAAGTAGAGGATTACATAGCAAATTTGATTTATCAGAAAACAATAAGAAATTACATATAATAAATAAAAAAAATTATTCTAACAAGATAATGTTCTATCTACAATATTGCTTAGAATACGACAAGATAAAAGTGTGCACGCCTGAGGATGGATCTATCAATCCAGAACAGTTGATCCCAGGGTTCCCTCCTCTCCGCGGCCCTCAAAGCACCAACACAATGACTTAGGACTGCTACATTCCTGTCCTGATCCGTTTCATTAAAGCATCAGTCAATGAGGACAGAGTATCAACAGTACATCCTGGGACTGCCCTAAACCAATAAACCGCTCCTCAAGCTTCGACTCCATCTGAAGTCCGTTTATGGTAACAGGCAAGGACTAACTGCCCAGTCTAGCACAATAAGGGAAAAGGAAAGGGTTTTTTAAAGGTTTGGAAATCCCCGTAGGGATTTTCAAGCCCAGAAATCTCTTGCGAGATTTCTTAGGTTATTGATTACAGAGGAAGATAACTTACCTTTAAGGTGTTCATAAATATTACAGGATTATATCCTCCTATTATTCCCGGAAATTCTTTTCTTAGAGTTTTTGTCAAGAACCACCGGTCAAATGCACAAAATCACAGATTTTGGCACGCTGAAAATGTCTTCATTTTCATCGGACCGGTGGCATGATTGCTAGCAANNAGTGGTATTTCTGACGTATAAAATCAGAAAGTTCCTTATTATCCTTTATCATCATCTCAAAATCGATATCAGAATGAAGATTAATGCCTTCAACAATATATATGGTAGAGGGATTATTCTTGATAAATTCTTTTAACCTTAATAAATCTGCTTTATTAAAATTGCTAATGCTCAAGAATATCTTGTAATAAGTATATCCAAGCAATGCGTGATTTACAGTAATCCTATAGCATTCTATTAATTTTAGTTTTTCCATTCTAGAGATTCTATATGCGATTGTTTTTGGATGTTCTTTTATCCTCTTTGCCATATCTACTAAAGGAGTTCTAGCATTTTCTTGTAAAATATGTAATATGTCTTTATCTAATTTATCTATATCAATAATTCTATTAGATTCTGCTATATGAACCTCAGATGTTTCCTTAATATTCAAAAGATATCTATGCTGATAGTGAATAACATCTGTTGCAATATTCTCTATTTTTGTCTTTACAAATTTAGAATACTTACACATAAAATCCTGGACAAAAGTTCGAAAATCATCAAGCTTTTTACACCAAATAACCATAAACAAATCAAGAATCCCTTGAACTTCAAACATCCAAAATATTCTTTTATCATTTCGTAATTCTGCATATATCTTCTCTATATCATTTTGGCTTATATTTTGCCATGCTATAGATATTCTGCAATAGATATAACCTAATTTTGATGTATTTATTACAGGATAGAATTTCTTTATCATACCATCTTTTGTCAACCTATTGATTCTATATTCAACAACTTGCTTACTTAAGCCTACTTTTTTGCAATCTCAGAATAGCTCTGCCTAGCATTAAAATCTAGCTGATACAATATTTTTTTGTCCTTTAAATCTAATTTATACATATATTATTAAGAAGAGACAATCACATATTAAAATCTCTCCTTTTGACAAAAGAAAAGTTATAGGAAATATGCCCTACAATCAAATAAGCATAGCCCATGTCGATGGGCTATGCTCTGCATTAAGAGAAAGAATGAAATTCTCAGTAAGAGAAGCAAAAACATTTGCAAAAAAACGAAGGACAGTCAAAGAACTGCTTGATATTTATCAAGCATATAACAACTTGATCGATGCAAGACAAAGAAGAACGCCTTGCATGAAAGAAGGCATAGTCACAAAAATTTGGTCTTGGAGTGATCTTTTACATAAAAGAATAAGCATACTAAGATAGGTCACTTTGTATTAAAACTCTTACTTAACCCGAACTTTCTTACAAATCCGCATTTATTGCATCTTAATACAATCATTTTGTTATGGATCCTAACAGTAGAATTGGTCCCCTTCATTAAGTATGAGTTGCAGTTCTTGCAAAAGCTCATCTTTTGATCCTTATTCAATCTCACTTTATATTTCATAGCTATCTTCCTAACCATCTGAACATATCTTGAGCTTAATTCTTTATTATCTTTGAAGTTCTGCTTGGCTTGATCAAACAAATACTCTATCCTCTCAAGAGCCTTTTTTGTATTGGATAATGATTTCATGTTATTGTTAATTAGGCATGATTTATAAATTTTCAGTTGGTATAGGTTGGAAACCAAAGCAGATATCTCAGACCTGCTATTGCATTTTGGAGAAAGGATAATGATTTAATTCTATATCTGTTAATATTGAAATTATTTGCAAATTTTGTATTGTGAACCTGTTTCTTATCTCTATTATCATATTCTGCAATTCTTCTTTGGTTTTGATTTCTACCTCAAAATCTATGATATAATTCCCAAAATATTTTGCAATATATGTGACTGTATTTTGCCATAGAAGATTATTTAAATACTGGTAAAATTGAACATGCATGTAGCGCTGGAAGAACAATGGCCGCGTTATCTGTTGAAGATTACTTTTTACCATGCCCTTTCATGAGCGGTCTAGGTCTTAAAGAAAAGCATGGATTGAGGAAATTTAACGAAGATAGTTTAAGATTATATGCAGAGAATCCATTGTTTCGCGTGATTAGAGAAAATAATGAGACTGCTTTTGATTGTCCACTAAGAAGACTACAGAATGAAGTGGATCCATATTCACTATACGCTTTTATAGAATATGAAAAAAATGAAGCTCTACAAGAACAAGGCATATCTATACGATAAATTTATAGAAAAAACAGGAAGAGACTATTCACAATTAGCTCAATTTTTAAAGAAATATATAAAAAAGACCGATAAAATGCTGTATTTAGGAGCTGGCACTGGCACTGGTGGCGCTGAGTTGCAAAAACAAGGTTTTCATATTTTATGTTCTGATATAAATCTTGAGATGTTAAATATTGCGAAGAGTAAAGGAATGAAGTGTATTAAATTAGATATGAAGAAATTTCGGCTTAAAGAAAAAGTAGATGTTATACTTTCTCTATTTAACACAATAATGTATAATAATAGCAATCAGGATTTAAGAAATAATATACAATCGTGTTATGATAATCTTAAACAAAAAGGAAGATTAATAATCGAAATGACAAATCCTGAATTATTATTATCAAAAGGCAAGGATTATACACAACTCTGGGAGATAGATGATGAAAATTGGATTGTGCAATCGGATAAATTTAATAATGATTTACTTATTCATCGCTTTATATTTATAAATCTTAAAACGAAAAAAATAGATAAAGACATCCAAATCACCAGAATATTTCCAAGCAAAACAATTATCCAAATATTAAGAGAGGTAAATTTTATTTCTATCAAAGCTGTAAACAAAGGTAATACTTTGTTCATAATTGCTAACAAAGCATAACTACTTCTACAGTCTTATTACTTATTTTACTATTTTTTTCTCAATAGGATTATCTGATGTATTTTCATAAACCATTTAAACCATAAAAATTTCCCTTAACTATGCTTAAGTTTTTCAGACGGTTCCAAAAAGAGGAGAAAGAGCCAGAAATTAAAGAGATCCAGCTAAGCAAGATAGATAAGCATATGAATCTTATTCTTAGAGAGACACTTGCAGGTTATAATAGGCAGATCTCTGAAAACCTGAATGAAATAGAGCGTCATAAGGAAAACATCATGCTTCAATTAAGAAAGCTTCATAAGGATTCTTTGATGAACCCAAATATCCCTAGAAGAGAAATACAGATTATGGAGGGAAACAGAGACAATTACGTAAAAAGGACATCTCATTTTATCCAGGAATTAAGTATTCCAAAACCTTATCTTGAAATGTATGATTATTCTAAGAAATTTACAGAGAATCTTGAATCAATGGCCAAGGAAGTGCAGAAGAATGTTTTTGTACTCCAGCATTTTTTCGGAAACGAGATCAAGTCAATATCTAAAAATCTGAGCAGGATTGAATCAATAGTCAATGAAATCAAAGCTATTTTTGAGGATCATAATATTGATGCACTGAAAGAGATACAGACAGATATCCAGATAATGAACAAGAACCTTTTACGAATTAGTAATATTGAGCAGGAAATTAAAGAGCATGAACTTACAATAAACGAATATGATGATAAGATAAAGAAGTTGAATGAAAGAATCCATACAATCACTTCTGGAACAGATTACAGAGCCTTAGAAGGCTTTCAAGAGGAGAAAAAATCAATTGATGATGAAATATCTCACATCACAAAAGAGCTTCAATCAGTATTTACAGGATTTGACACTGCATTAAGAAAATACCTTTATAGGAATCAGGATAGGAAGATAATAAAAGAATATCTTGAAGATTCTTCAAAAGCATTGATGAATGATAAGAATCTAGAGATACTGCCAATATTAGAGGATCTTAAGCAGAATATAGACATACTTGATCTAAAAGACAAGAAGCAGAATAATTCTCTCATATCATTGAACAAGCTCGATCTGGAATATTTGAAAGAAAAGCAATCATCATTAAACAAGCTGCATGATCAGAAACAGCATATACAGACAAAGATAACACATAATTCTGCTTCGCTAAATCTTTCTGAACAACAGTATTGGATCAATACAAACAAAGACAAAGCTGATCATTATCAGGAGATCATAGACAAATTAAGATCAGAAATAGCCAAGATAAAAGAAAATAATAATTCTATGAAAAAGATCATCAGAAAAGATCTGGAAAAGATCTATAAGAATAATATACGTGTTGTTGATGATTTGGAATAAAATTTTTATTACTTATTTGACATTGCCATCTAGCGAACTGTTGATAATATTAATCGATTACAAATAGCTCGACATACTATCAGGTATCAGAATTGATGTGAGTATGGTAATGCCATAATTTATGAAAAATAATCCTTAAAATTTATAAATTCCTTCAATTTGGTACTATTATGGCTAAGATCTCTCTAGAGGAAAAGGAACTGAAGAAACAGCTGAAAGGCTTATCAGAAGATGATTTAAAGGATCTGCTATTGATTAACAGCTATAAGCTTGCTATGACACGAGCTCAATTAGAGGCTGTAATTGAAATTCTTATAAAGCATAAGCTAATGACATATGAAGAAGTCTGGAAAAGGACTAATGAAATATTTAAAGAACAGAGGTGAGTTTAATGATTAAGGTTGCCATTAATGGTTCTCAAAAATGGAACATTTTTGGAACCTTAATAGCGATAGATTCAGAAAAAAGAGGTGTTTACAATGATTAGAGTCGCTATTAATGGCTTTGGAAGAATAGGAAGACAAGTATTGCAAGCAGGGATTCATGATTCTCATATAGAATGGGTTGCAATAAATGATTTGACAGATACAAATACGCTAGCACATTTGCTTAAATATGATTCTGTACATGGAAGATCAAGATATTCGGTAGAGGCCAAACCTGATGGAATTGTTGTTAACGGAAAATTCATCAAGGTATTTGCAGAAAAAGATCCAGAAAAACTGCCCTGGAAGGATCTGGGG
>DUIB01000016.1 GCA_013330595.1 Candidatus Woesearchaeota archaeon
AATGCAGTATATAATCTTGCATATGAGCTTGGAGCAAAAGGAGTTACTATTTATAGGGATGGAAGTAAGAGCTTACAAATACTAAATATTTCCTCAAAAGAGAAAAAGCGTGATTATGATCATGGTTATGGTGAATTGAGTCATTATTATTCCATACACACAGGTCAAGGGCCTTTGCATATAAACATCACATTTGATGATGTTGGTCCTAAAAGGATCTTCCTAAACATTACACCTACTGGAACAGAGATTTCAGGATTAACAACTGCTCTTGGAATAATGCTTTCAAAGTATTTTGAGCTTGGAGGAGATCCTGTAAAGGTGCTGAAACATTTGAATTCAATCAAAGGAGACAAACCATTTGGTTTAGGCACAAAGAGAGTTGATAGTATTCCTCATGGAATTTCAAAAGCATTACGTGATCACTTAATCAAGACAGGAAAGCTAGATCAGATTGAAGGTCAACAATTGCTTGTGACAAAGAAAGAGCTTAAAGAAGCTGATGATAGTGTCATGTGTCCAAAATGTTATAGCCATAATGTTGGAATGTTAAGCGGTTGTTCAAAGCCGACATGTTTTGATTGTGGATATAGTGAATGTAGTTAATTGATGGTCAGGATGGCAGAAAATATTAAAGAAAGCCTCGGATTAGTCCATGTGATTACTGGAAACGGTAAAGGCAAGACTACTTCAGGAATGGGTATTGTGATAAGAGCTCTTGGAAGAGGATTGAAAGTTAAGATCATACAATTGTTCAAGCGTGATACAGGAGAACAATACTTCTTTGAAAACCTAAAAAACTATCATATAAAGTATGCACAATTCCAGCCTCTGCATCCATATTTCAAGAAATACACTCCAGAAAATCTTGAATCACTCAAAAAAGAACTTCAGGATTTCTGGAACAATAATATCAAGGATCTGGAAGAGTATGATTTATTGCTAATTGATGAAACAGGCCCAGGATTAAATTGGAAAGTACTGGATGAATCATTGATAATTGATCTGATTAACAATAAGCCTAAGAATCTTGAGCTTGTAATGACAGGAAGGGATTTTCCAGAATCAATAAAAGACAAGGCAGATTATGTCTCTGAAGTGCAACTGATTAAGCATCCATATCAAAAATCTGTATTGGCAAGAAAAGGCATAGAATATTAAATAAAAATATACTATAAAATGTTAATCTGGCTGTTTTTTTTAGGGGATTTATGCTCATTGATTGCTATCATAGGAATGCATTATGACTTTATCCCAGGATGGAGATTTGCCTTTACCTGCATTGTTTATTTATTGATGAAAGGCATAATATTCCTAGGAGACTTCTTAAGTGTTATGGACATGATCATAGCTGTCTATATGATCTTGATGCTGATCTTTAATGTTTCATGGTTTTTGACTTATATTGCTATTGCATTTTTTGTGTATAAATTAAGTATGACGTTTATTAGATAATCATAAAAAAAAGGAAAAGTGTTTTAAATTTGAACACTTTACATTTATCACATGAAACCTAGAACAGCGATTGCCCATTACGAAGTTTTTGCTAAAGAGTATGATCAATCAAGCAAAAAACATGAGTGGTTTAGTCCAGAGATTCTGTTTGGTCTTATGTTTGAGTATGTAAAAAACAAAGAAAAACTTCTTGACTTAGGCATAGGCACAGGTCAAAGCGCAATGCCTTTTCATGCTATAGGGTTGAAGATATATGGATTAGACGGATCAAATGAGATGCTAAAAAAATGTAAAAGAAAAGCAATTGCTGATGAACTGAAATTATTTGACTTAAGCACAACTCCGCCTTTGCCTTACAAGAATAATAGCTTTAAATATATTATTTCAAATGGAGTTTTTTATTTTTTCGAAAATCTAGAATCATTTTTTAGCGAGGCAAAAAGAATACTGAAACCTAACGGTTTCTTTGCATTTACTGTTGAGAACCTAAAATCAGGATATTCACAAAAATATGTTAACAAAGATAATGATTTGATCTCAAAAAGAATAATCAAAAAAGTAGGGGTAGAGGTTTTTCGTCATTCTGATAAGTACATCAACAATTTAGCAGAAAAATATGGCTTTAAGGTGTTAAAGAAATTAGAATATTTTGCCTATAACTCACCTACAGAAAATAAGGATATATACTTTAAAGCATACATTTTAAAGAAAAAATAAGACTAAAATATCATTTCAATTCATCAACATATTTAAATATAAGTAGCGAGAGTAAAAACCAGGAACAATACTTAAGTTGCCACGCTCACATCGCGTATGATTTAGATTGTTGCTCGAGTTATTTGCAATAAAACTCAGGCGTCATGGTTCGCTGGGTGGCAACTTTAATGGTTATTATGGAAATTAAGGGGTAAATATGAAATGTCCATTTTGTGGGAGTTCTGATCTGAAGGTTATTGATAAGAGGCAGAGTGATGATGAATCAAATCGTAGAAGAAGAGAATGCCTTAAATGCAATAAACGCTTCACAACCTATGAGAGAGTTGAGATGGTTGAGATCAAGGTTGAGAAGAAAGATGGCAGAAGAGAATCATTCAATAGGGATAAGATCCTTAAAGGAGTAATAAAGGCTTGTGAGAAAAGGCCAATAAGCCAGGAAAGGATTGAGGCAACAGTTGATGAGATTGAAGCTGAATTATTAAGCATGGAAGAGCCTGAAATCAAAAGTACAGTAATTGGAGATGTTGTGATGGCTCACCTGAAAAAGCTTGATGAGATAGCATTCATAAGATTTGCCTCTGTATATAGAGCATTTGAAGACTTAAGCGAGTTCGAAAGTGAATTAAAGAATCTAAAGGTTGTAAGCTCCAAACCAAAAAGTGCTGAAGTTCATGAAACAAACCTACTTGTATCTACATCAGTTAAAGATAATATTTCAACATGGGATAGAGCAAGAATCAAAGAAGCATTGATCAATGAGATAAGCATAACTGATAAGGATGCTGATGAGATAGCAAGAAATGTTGAGTCTAAGGTTGTAAGATCAGGAGTAAAGATAATATCAACATCATTCCTAAGAGAGCTTGTCAATAATGAATTATTTGAAAGAGGATTGACAAAAAAACTTGAAAAACAGGAAATTTTAGGTATAAATGTCTATAATCTTAATCAATTAATATATTCCAAAGACCAGCATCAGCACCTTGGCAATCCAGAAATAATACGCCAGGAAATTGCAGCTCAAGTCTTTAAGAATTATGCATTAAAAGAGGTCTTTAGCAAGGATGTTGCAGAATCTCATCTTACAGGATCAATACACATTCATGATCTAGGCCATGTATTAAGATTTTACTCTTTAATGTTCAGCCCTGAATATATAAAGAAATTTGGATTACAGTCTTTTGATATTGGCAGAAGCCCTGCAAAACATGCATCATCACTAACAAGTCATATCATAAATTTCTTATCAAGCATGCAGTCTTATTATTATTCAATTGGCTTAAGTGATCTGAACATAACTTATGCTCCGTTATTATATGGATTAAACGAAAACCAGGTATTTCAAGAAGCGCAGCACCTGATATTTAATTGCAATTCATTGCCAAAGTCATCAATCATTGAGCTTCATATCTATGCTGGAATACCAAAACACCTTGAGAACATACCTGCCATAGGCACTGGTGGAAGATTCATGATAAAAAAAGACAATAATATTGAATACCTGCAAATAAAGGATTTAAAGGTAAATTATTCTGATCCGGATCCTAAGCCTAAGAAGTTCTTGGCATATAAGGATTTTGAAAAACAAAGCCAGGAATTCTGCAAGGCAATATTACAGATTCTGATGCAAGGAGACAGCAAGGGAAACAGTTTTTTGTTCCCAAAAATATATTTCCATATACAAAGCCTTTCAGACCAATCACAGGTTGAGCTTGCAAAACTAGCTTGTAAGGTTGTTTCTAATAAAAGGCCATTAAGCATTGTCTTAGACAATCATGAGAACAATTTTGAAGCTGATTCAGGCAAGTATGATCCAGACATTGCACGATGCTTTGCAATACAAAACATTTCAATCAATCTTCCTCAGGCTTCATATAAGGGAAAGACAATTGAAGGGACTGTTGATGAATTAAGAAAGACAATGGACATAATCATCAAGGCTCATGCTCAGAAAAAATCCTTTATTTCAAAAACAACAATACATTCAGGATGGCAGACAGAATCAATAAATGATGATAAGTCTTTTATTGACTTGGATGATGCAAATTTTAATATTGGATTGATTGGATTAAATGAATGCATAAGATTCCTCACAGGCAAATCAATGCATGAATCTGATGAATCATACAAACTGGGATTAAAGATTGCTGCAGCAATTTATATTAAAGCAAATGAGCTAGAGCAACAGCATAACATGAAAATAACATTATCAGAAAAATCTTCTGAGTCATGTAATTCTAGATTTGCAAAAAATGATCTTAAGGAGTATCCTGAAGCAAAAGAGCTAATAAGTGGAAATAATGAAGATGTTTATTATACAGGCAGCATTAATTTCTCTGCTGATGCATCAATAGACTTGTTGGAAAGAGCAGAAAAACAAGGAAGATTCAATCAAATTCTAAATACATTATTATCAATGAATACAGATAAATTAACTTCAGAAGAGATATATGAGCAAGTAAAGAGCATTTATCAAGATACAAAGATATATGAACTGATTTTTGAGAAAAAGACCAAGCAATAAGCTATGTCAAGATGATACTAAAATTATTCATAAAAAAAGACTGCCCTAAATATCCTGCAGCAAAAGCATTGATCAAGCATGTTGAGAACAGGATAAAGACAGATATTCTCGACATGGATACTGTTGAAGGATTATCAGAAGCACTATATTATGATGCTATTGCATCCTCTATAATAATACTTGATCATGATAAGAACATTGTTGGAAGATTCATTGATGACATGCCTTCTGTGGAGGAATTAAACAAGCTAGCCAAATAAATCCATTTTCCCTAAATTTCCATTAACTATTAAAACCAATAATATAATCTTATTTCATGAAGAAATCAAGCATAAGCATCATCAAGATAATATCAATAATATGCATCATAATATTGATAGCAAACATATTATTATTTGCATTCAGTGTCTATTCATCATTGATCATGTGGATAGTAATAATAATTATTGCATTGATCGCATTTCCCGGAATGAAGATCTTGAAGAGGATAAAATAAGATGTTGATCACAATAACAGGCACTCCCGGAACAGGCAAGACGCATATTGCAAAAAAGCTAAAGAATTTCAAGTATTTTGACCTTAATGGATTTATCAAGAAAAATAAATTATTTTATAAGTATGATAAAAAAGACATGACATATGATGTCGATGTAAAAAAAATCAGATCACTGAATAAGAGATTCAGCAAATATCTGGACAAAGAAAAAAATGCCCTATTAAAAAGGCATTATGATAAGAGTATAGATTTAAAAACATTGCAAGATTTATTAAAGCATAGCTCAGGAATAATCATAGACAGCCATTTAAGTCATTATCTGAAATCAGATTTATGCATTTTGGTGAAATCAGATATAAAAAATATAAAGAAAAGACTGGAAAAAAGAGATTATGCTGAGAAAAAGATCCAGGATAACATACAGAGCGAGATATTTGACATCTGCCTTGAAGAGGCTGTAAGAGAAAAAAATAATATTGTCATCTTAAAAAACTAGAGAAAATCAAAGATATAAAATGGTAAAGGAATTATCATCATTGGACCTGTATTATCTGATCCAAGAGCTTAAAGTAATTGAGAATTCAAAAGTCGACAGGATATATCACAGCAAAGATACTCAGGAAGAATTAATGATAATATTGCATGTTTCTGGAAAAGGAAAGCATGTATTAAGAATATTGCTTCCCAGCATGATATTTATAGAGGATACAAAACAGGATCAAGGCATAGCAACAGGATTCTGCATGATGCTGAGAAAATATTTAGAAGGAAGCTTATTGAAAAGTATTGATCAAAAGGATTTTGAGAGAATTCTTGAATTGAGATTCAAAATTAAGGATAAAGAATTTTTATTGATAATAGAATTATTCAGCAAAGGCAATATCATATTCTGTGATTCAGAGGGAAAGATAATGAACTTATTATATGCACAGAGATGGAAAGACAGGGAATTGAAAATTGGAAATGAATACAAGATGCCTGTGCATGATAACTTGATGAATATTGATTATGAAAAATTCATCAGCATCATAAAGAATTCAAAGAAATATTCTATTGTCAAATCATTGGCAATAGAACTCTCATTAGGAGGAGTATATGCAGAAGAGATCTGCAAAGACATCAATATTGAAAAGACAGACAAAATTATAGACGATAAAAGGTTAAAGGAATTATTCAAGGCTTACAAGGAATTATTCAATAAAAAAATCAGTGCAAATTCTGTCGGAAAAAATGCCTTTCCTTTTGAATTAAGAAATGTTGATGCAGGAAAGAAATATTATGAATCATTCAATGAAGCAATCATAAACAATTTGGAAATAGAGGATAAGAATGAGGAATTAATTTCTGAGCAGAGGAATAAAATACTTAAAGTCATTGAGGAGCAGGAAAAAAATCTGGGGCAATTGCAGATTGAGATGGAGGATAACCAGAAAAAAGCTGAGTTTATTTATGAGCATTATGATGCAATCCGGGACATAATAAAAATAATTAAAGAGGCAAGGAAAAAATATTCCTGGAGAGAGATAAGGGAAAGATTGAATGCAGATAAAGAATATTCTAGCCTGATAAAAGATATAGATGAGAAGGAAAATAAGATTATCCTGGATTTAAAATGATTTATAATCAATTCTTGAAAAGATATGGGCAGCTTGGATGCAAATGTACTGGAAAAATTGCATTAAGAAATTCCTTCAGGATAAATACATTAAAAGCAGATGAAAAATTATTGTTAAGATTGAAAAAGCAAAAGGTTCAAAAAATTGGTTTTCTTGATCAAGGATATTATTATGAATCAGACTATTCATTAGCATCATCAAATGAGTATCTGCAAGGATATCTATATATCCAAGAGGCTGCATCGCAATTGCCAGTACAAGTCCTGGATCCAAAGCCAGATGAATTAGTATTAGATATGTGTGCAAGTCCTGGAAGCAAGACAACACAGATTGCTGCAATGATGAACAATAACGGAGCCATACTATGCCTGGATAACGATTCAAGGAGATTATTATCATTAAGAAATAATCTTGAGAGGTGTGGTGTTGAAAATGCTTTTTTATTGAAAAAAGATGCAAGGTTTTCAATGGATTTCGGGATTGAATTTGATAAGATATTGCTAGATGCACCATGTTCAGGAAATTATGCTATTGAAGAAAAGTTTTTTCAGGAAAAAAATATTCATGGAGTGCTAGAAAGATCAAGGATCCAGAAAGAATTACTTAAAGCAGCTGTTAAAGTTTTGAAGAAAAACGGGATTTTAGTTTATAGTACATGCTCTCTTGAGCCTGAAGAAGATGAGATGAATATTGATTGGTTGCTAACAAAATATAAAGATCTTGTTCTTGAGGATACTGGTCTTTCGGTAGGCGATAGCGGATTAACATCTGTATTCGGAAAAAAACTAAATCCTGAACTAAAAAAGACAAGAAGATTCTGGCCTGAAAAACATAATACAGAAGGATTCTTCATAGCTAAGATAAAGAAAAGATAATGGGAAATATCCTATAAGATAACAAAAATTCAGGAATATTCGCAAATCATCCGCTGAACACCGAATGTTTTCCGAAAAAATCACCAATAGGCATATTAAGAATTCTGTATTACTAGAAATGCTCATAAATCAAAGAAAGAGCAGGGGGTTAAAAATGGGATTGACACAAAAACGAGAAGAGCACCTGAAGAAGATGCCTATAATAGAGAGCAAGATAACAACAAGCAAGAATGGGAGATTCCTGATACACAGGACTATAATCACGCATATAATGCCTACAGATTATTACAGGGCAGTTCTTGCAAACACAGTAAAAGTAGAAGAGCAGGATCTTAGCGATAATGAAATAGAGAAGATAATCAAAGAAGGAAGAGAATACCTAAAGGAAAGGGAATAGGATTCGGATAAATGTAGCGTAATTGTCAATTTATTCTAAAGATGAGAAGAATAACAAAAGGAACTTATGATCCCATTCGTTAAATAAAAAGGTGGACAGCTAATCAAGTTTCCCGTACATAAGTACAGTACAGCTTGAAACGTGAGGTTGCTTAACTCTCTCGTGAGCCAAGTTCCAAGACTCAATCCGAGTTCGAAATGGGATCGGGTGTAACCAACCTGCTATGACCGTCCAAGAATAGGGAATAAAAAACTCTTTATAAAGATTTTGATTTCCTGTTGACTTAGCTAAGTGAAGCGCTACCATCTCGGAAATGAGAATTAATTCTCATTGTCCGCTCAATCTTGAAAACGTAGTTTTCAAGTAGAAGATGGTAACACTGCTTCAGAAAGCTAAGTCAGTACGATTTCCTGATGCATCCTATTTGAAAATGTCAGGATTCTTCTCATCAAACTCATGAGAAAGCAGGACTATCCATTCAGTGTCTGTCAAAGACTGAAGTGTATGTTTCTCAAATGGCTTTACTTTTAGGATATCGCCTTTCTTCATATTCACTTTTTGATGAAATCCTGTCTGGACATTCTGAAGTTCAGCAACCACCTCACCAGATATTAAATAGAATATTTCACTTGTGAATTTATGATAATGCCTTCCTCTTATGCTATCTTTCTTGTTAAAGGCATGATTCATCTGTGTCCAAGGGCCACCTTTTACTACTTCAATCAATTTTCCCCTATCATCAGATATTATGTTTAACATTTTACCTCCCTGACATCTTAATCAATCCTTCCTTAAGGGATGTCTTGGCACTCCATTTCAGAATTTTTCTTGATTTAGTGTTATCCAGAACCAATTCTTTTTTTTGCATATTAGCATTTGGAGAGATGTCACATAGAAGTTTTTTCATCTTGAATATTGATTGAGCATCTCTTAAAATGTCAGTAATTCTTGTGCCCTTGCCTTCACTTATATTAATTGTTTCATCTGTTATTTCATTTTTCAGTCCTGCCATAATAAGTGCATCTACAGCATCTTCTACATACAAGAAATCTAGCTTATTTTCAGGATTTTGGAAGAGCATTATTTTACTTTTGTTCATGATCGGATTGAGTATATCAAATATTGGTCCTCTATTGCAGCCTTTACCGTATAAATATCCAAATCTTATTATTATATAATTTAAACCATAATTTCTGGAAAATTGCCTAATATAATTTTCTGATGTGTATTTGCTGAGTCCATAGAATGATTGTGGATTCGCATCAGACTCTTTAAGTTTAGTGCCAAAATTATCTGGATAAACTGCAATTGTTGAAGTATATACAAGCCTTATTTTTGTACCTTTAATTGGATTAAGCAATTCAATAGTACCGAGAGCATTTATTTTAAAGTCCTCTATTGGGAACTTGTTTGCATAATGGATTGATGGATTGGCTGCTAGGTGAAATATTATATCCTGCTCCAGAAGCATATCCTTGTATCCAGAAATATTTTTCATATCATCTTTGATATACTTAAAATTATTATATGATTTTAGGTCTTGAATATTTCCTGGATTTCTATCAAAACCTGTAACATATGCTCCTTGACTTAACAGTCTTCTGCACAAGGCAGATCCTAGAAATCCTAAAGCTCCTGTTACAAATATCTTTTTATTTTTCATTTTTCCATTCTTATCTTGAATACATTGATTATAAATTTTATGGTTTCTTTTCCAAGCCTGATTTTAGTAGCATCCTCTCTATGCTCAAAATATTTTGTCGGAATCTCCTTAATTCTGAACCCTTTTTTCTTAGTCCAGAAGACAATTTCTGTAAGCATGACATTGCCAGTAGGATGCAACTTAGATCTTATCTTCTTATAAATCTCTGACTTGAAAACCCGGAAATTGTTAGTCGTGTCATTAACTCCAACACCTAAAAGAACCTTAGCGATCAATTGTGCTGTCCTACTGGCCATTTCCTTAATTATCGGCTTACCAGAGAAACTACTGCCTTTGACATATCTCGAACCTATCACCATATCTGCATCATTACTATCTAAAATTTTTATCATCGCAGGAAATATTTTTGGATCATGGCACAAATCAGAATCAAGTGTTGCTATATACCTGCCTTTTGCATTCCCGAAACCTTCAATCATTGAATTTGCAAATCCGCGATTCTTCTTTCTTATTATAATATTTATTGAATGAAATTTTTTCTTCATACTTCTTACTGCTTCTGCTGTACCATCAGGACTATTGTCATCCACGACAATTATCTCATAAAAGAATTGATTACCCAGGGCTTTAACAATCCTGGGGATAAGTATTTTTATGTTTCTTTTCTCATTATATGTCGGAATAATGACTGAAAGCTTAAGTTCGGATTTTTTCATTTTTCAGATCTCATGATTTCCTCTGCAGTTTTTCTGCCTGATAACATTGCAGAGCCTGTGGATGTTACTAATGGATATGTCATATAGTTTCCTGCAAAATACATTCCATCGATATTTGATTTTATTTGTGGATTTGTATATGTCTTTGAAAATTTTGGTGAGGAATTTGGTATGCGAAAAATCTTATACCATAGAATATCGAGTTCATACTTGAAAACCCTTTTGAAATCTCTCTTATACATTCTCAGAATCTGCTCATCATTCATTTTAAATAATTTACTCTTTTGATCTGTATTTGTGAAGATGTTAAGGACAGTATTCTCATGCATAGTTGCATTAAGATTTGTTAATTGGAATATCCCAGAAAATGATACTCTTGGATTAAGGAACACCATCCAATAACTATCATTGATCTCTCTCTTTGTACCGATAATCACAGATATTGTACTAATATATTCTATGTTATCAAGAATCTTATCATTATATTCAGGCATCAATCTCCTAAATACAGGAACTGCCATAGTGTTTATCATAATATCTCCTTTTATTGTCTTTTCCTTAGCAATTACACCAATAAACCTACTGTTTTCTACTAAAATTTTTTGCACAGGATGCTCTTTTAAGATTTTTCCGTGATTACGAATTATTGTCTGTTCAAATTTATTTACTATTAGGCTAGTCCAGTCACCATGAGGAAGATATCCGAACTTACTAGAACCTTCTCTCTGAGCTAATCTTGATCCTAACCAAGAGGCACTGACATCACTAGATGATAAGCCGAATTTAATGTTAATCAATGGCTCGAATATCTCTTTCCTTATTCTTTTGCCTGCCCAGTCATCAAGCCATACTTGAGCATTCTTGTATTCTAGACTATTCCAATCTTTTTTAACAATGCATCTTATCATGAATTTCACAAAATTTATTTTGTCGAAGATACTTAGTGGTAATGTGAGAAAATCTTTTGGATTAGTCATAACATATAATTTTCCTCTTATCCAAAAGGACATCTTAATATGTTTCCATTGCATTTGATCATATATGCCAAGCAGTCTTAGAAAATATACTAGATTATTGTCTTTAGATAATATATGATGATAACCTATTGGAATACGAGCTCCATTTATCTCAAAACTTGATGCCAGTCCTCCAAGAACCTTATCTCTCTCAATGACTGTGACATGAAACTTTTTAGAAAGAAAATATGCAGCTGACAATCCTGCAAAACCTCCACCTAAGATAAGAATTTTTTTCATTAGCTATCAATTCTTTGTTTCTTTAATTCTGAAAAATCCGCCTGAATCATCATCTTAGCCAAATCCTTGAACTTTGTTCTAGGTTCCCAACCTAACTCTCTTTTTGCTTTCGAAGAATCTCCTTGCAGCAGATCAACCTCTGTAGGTCTGAAATATCTAGGATCAACTTCTACGATAGTTCTGCCTGTATCTTCATCAATACCAACTTCATTTAATCCTTCGCCTCTCCAAGCTATATTGATTCCTAGCTCCTCGCAACATACTGTTATGAACTCTCTGACACTATGAGTCTCTCCTGTGGCAATCACATAATCATCTGGTTTATCCTGCTGTAACATCAGCCACATAGACTCTACATACTCTTTGGCATATCCCCAATCCCTATTAGCATCAAGATTTCCTATATATAACTTATCTTGCACACCCAACTTAATTTTACTCAATGTACGAGTTATTTTTCTTGTCACAAAATTCTCCCCTCTTCTTGGAGATTCATGATTAAATAGTATGCCATTGCAGATAAACATATTGTATGCTTCCCGATAATTTTTTGATATCCAGAATGCATATAATTTAGCAACACCATAAGGGCTTCTCGGATAGAATGATGTATTCTCTGTTTGAGGTATCTCTTGTACCTTACCGAACAATTCGCTTGTTGATGCATGATAAATTCTTGTATTCTTCAATCCTAATAATCTTACAGCCTCAAGAATCCTTAGTGTTCCAAGAGCATCAACATTTGCTGTGAATTCTGAAGTTGCAAATGATATAAGAACATGACTTTGAGCAGCCAGGTTGTATATCTCATCAGGTTGAATCTCTTTTATTATTGAAATAAGGCTTATAGCATCACCCATATCTCCGTAATGCAAGATGAACATCTTGCTTCTGTGATAATAATCATGATGCAGATGCTCAATCCTCTTCCTATTGAAAGTGCTTGCTTGGCGTACTAATCCATGGACTTCATAACCTTTCTCTAACAAAAATTCAGCAAGATAAGACCCATCTTGTCCTGTTACACCTGTTATCAAAGCCTTTTTGACCATTAATGCACCTTGTCTGTTTTCTGAGGATATGAAGATATTTTAAAAATCTTTCGCCAAGAAAGCATTATCCAATAAATAGATAAAGGAAGTAATAGATAAAGGAAGTAATAGATAAAGGAAGTAATAGATAAAGGAAGTAATAGATTAAAGAATTTATTTCTAACTCTCTTTCAGCCTAAATAACTGCCCGACTGTTTGGCCTTGCACAACAACATTATGCACAGGAATCCATAATGAAGTGAATTCTTCAGATAGATTTTGAGGAGGAATCAATAATAGATCCTGCATATTGGCTCTTTCTGGTGGGACAGCAATATCATATCTATCATAAGCCTCAACAAATGCAATTTTATTCTCAACTAAAAACTGTTTTAAATCAGGCCTTACTCTCATGTAATTCTGGAATATGTTCTGATCAAGATAAAGATACTTTACATTATATCTATCCAGTATTTCTTTTGTTAAGTCAACATTATTCCCGTACATTGCTACAGTAGCTTCTGCTATCCTCTTATCAATATCCACATAATAACTTGCATGAGTCCTTCTTGTAAGCATCACTTTTCTTCCTGATACAATAGCCAGCATGAACCCCGACTCATCATTGCTTAAGACAGTCTCATCCTTAGCCATATTCTTTTCAAGAAAATCACCTAATGCATACAGGGATTTAACATAGGCTGGATCGCTCCTTCCAGCTTTATCCCATTGATCATTTGACATAACACTATACTTATGAGAGAAAGATATTACAATAATGATTAATGCAGCAATGAATACCAGTTTTTTGATATTTTCCTTTTTCATGAAAGAGCTTATTGTCAATATTCCGAAAACAAAAAATATAGGGATAAAAAAATACAGATAAGCCATTTTCTGCGGCAAGAATGACCAATGCAACAATGGACGTGTTATAAGATGATGCTGTAAAATAATGATATTTCCTATAAACAATGCAAGGACAAAAATATTTTCAAACCTTTTTTTGGAAAACAGCATGCTTAAGATTCCTATAAGCGATATCAATGTGAAGATAATGGTTATTATACTGCTTGTATCAAAGAATAATCCCTTAAAACTGCTTAGTATCCATGAAGGGCCAAGCAGCCCTATTTTTTCATCACCCCATTTTGTGACTAGATTGTACTCTTTCATTTGATATTTAATCAACAGTGGCAAAAAGAAAATTAATGAAATAAGAATCGCTACGATAAATAGAGGATAATATTTCTTGATATATGAATAGATTGTCTTCCATAGATTGATAGAATTTTTGTGTTTATGATTATTCACTAATTCTTTAATGAAAAAATACACGATCACAACACCAGATGTCATAATTATCCCAACAAATATTCCTCCCCATATCAATGATGTCAATCCCAAAAAAAGTCCTGCAAATACTGAATCTATCAGCTTATTTTCCTGTTCGTATTTAAGCCAGAAATACAGGAATAATGGTATTGTCAAGAAAACTGCCACTCCAGCAGATTTCGGAAAATACCAATGCACAAATCCGATAAAAGAGAGCGATGTCAATAAAGCCCATCTCTTAATCTTGAAGATCCTTAATCCTAACACATACCATGCTATTGCAGACAATATTAATGTGATTAAGGGAAAATATAATACAACACCATCAACACTAACACCTGTTATCTTGACAAATAAAGCCTGCAATGCAAATACAAGATAAGGGTAATATTGTATCTCATTTGCATAAAAGCCATCAGACCATACAGGATTTCCTGCAACAATATTCTTTACAAAGCCCCTGTCTCTGTAAATGTCTCCTCCAAAAATAGGCGAGGGCAGTTGCTTGAACTGGCTTATATGAATCCCATAAATTATTACAGAAACAGCCACCACACATATCAATGCATATTCTTCCCAAGACAATCTTTTTATATCTATTCTCGGATAATGATCATCACCCATAATCCCGAATAGAATAATATATTTATAAAGTTATTTAATGACACATCTGCCAATCAAGAGATGCCAAAACACTATTATGTTTTAACAATATTTATAAAATCCCTCCAATTGGCAATAGTATGTTTAATTTGACAAAATTTGCAGATAAGCATATTCTTGACAGTATATTGTTTCTATGGCAGAGAAGGAGGAATCAGCTTCCAAAAAAAATCAATAGCATAATGTTCATAAAATTATGGGCATTAGGAGATTCTGTCAATACACTGCCATTGATATCAGAAACAAAGAAGAGATATCCTAAAACAAAAATAACTGTCCTTGCCTCTAAAAACAATATGCAAGTCTATAGAAACCAATTGTTTATTGATGAATTAATCGGGCTTTCAGGCATTAACAAGATCCTATGGAAAAAATTTGATGTGGTCTTTGATCTTGAGCCATATCTTAATATATCTGCCATAATCGCAAGACACACAGGAGATTTAACTATCGGATTCTCTGATCAGAAGAGAAGCAGATTATATGATCTATCAGGGAAATTTCATCAGGACAAGCATATTGTGATCACATATATGGATCTGGCAAAACATATCAATGTATTGAATATCCCGAAAGAATTAATTAAATTAAGGTCCGGCAAGGAATCTGAGGAAAAGATCAAAATACTATTCGATGAATTAAAGATAAAGAATAATGCAAAAATAATAGGATTTTGCGCAGGAGCAGGAAAAAATGTCAAGGAAAGAGAGTGGCCAAAAGAAAAATTTAAAGCCCTTGCCATTAGATTATTGGGAGATAAGAACAATATCATAATACTTACTGGATCAAAAGAGGAATATGAATTGAATGAATTCATAAGAAACAATAATCCAAGGATCTATAATTTTTCAGGAAAGGTTGATTTAGAGAGCTTATTCTGCCTAATCAAGAAATTTAAAATATTCATCAGCAATGATACTGGCCCAATGCATATTGCTGCAGCACAAGGAGTCAAAACAATAGGCTTATTTGGCCCAAATACTCCAAAGATCTGGGCTCCTTATGGGAAAAATAATATATCGATATTCCATCAGCAAAAAGGATGTCCTTTTCTTGACAACACCTTGCACGAGTTAGTGCCAAGGCATTTGACACAAACTCAGAAATCATGCATGGATGCAATAACTGTGAATGAAGTAATGAGGCATATATGAACAAACCGAAAAAAACAGTGATCAAGATTCTATTGTTCAAGACAGGAGCAATAGGAGACACAATAATGACAACGCCCCTATTGAGGCAATTAAGGGAGCATTTTCCTAGAGCCGAGATAGACTATTTGATAGGAGACATTGCATCACAAGCCTTAGAGGACAATCCCCATATCGACAACATAATGAAATTCAACCCAGATATTTTCTTTAAAAGAAAAATTTTTGCATACCTAAAATTAATAAAAAATATCAGAAAAAGAAAATATGACTGCATTTTTGTTCTTGACAAACATCATATATTCAATTATACCTCTGCATTGTTTCATATACCTATCAGGATTGGTTTTGACAGGATGGGCAAAGAGGGAACTAAACTGACTAATAAGGTTTATTTTGATGGAACAAGACATGAGATATATTATTATCTGGATCTTCTGAAAGCATGTGGCAAAAAACCAGACTATAAGGATATTCAGACAGAGATATCATTAAGTTCAAAAGATCTTGCTTATGCAAGAGATATCATAAAAAAATACAAGATCAATAAAAGAATCATTGTAATATCGCCTGGAGGAGCAAATAATCCTGGGCAAAAGGCATTAAGCAAGACCTGGCCAAAAGAGAATTACAGAGAATTGGTTTCTTTATTGAAAAATGATTATAAAATAATATTTATAGGAGATAAAAATGACAAACAGTTATGTGATTATATCTCCAAGGATAATCCTGGCATAATAAATCTGTGTGGCAAGACAGCAATAAAACAGGCCGCAGCAATAATGAAGCATGCATATAAAATAATAACCAATGATTCAGGGTCAATGCATATTGCAACCTGTGTGAACAATAACATCATTGCATTATTCGGGCCTACAGACCCGAAAAGATTTGCACCAATTACAAAAAATGGCAAATGTCTCTGGAAATCAAAAAAAGTCTTAAATGATATCTATGGAAATTTCAGTGAAGACAATCAAAAGAATATAGGAAAAATATCAGTGCGAGATGTAATAAAATGTATCTAACAAAAAAAATATATTGGCCTATACTGTTAATAATAGATCTTTTTGGCAACATATTGTTTTTCTGGAAAAGATTTAAGTCTCAACCATCAAGGCCAAAAAAAATCCTGTTCATCAGATTGGAGCATATAGGGGATATGATCATGTCAACTCCGGTTTTCGAGACTTGGAAAAAGAATAATCCTGACTGTGAAGTCCATGTTCTTTGCAGGACACTGACAGAGCCACTGATAAAGAATAATCCAAATGTTGATAAGATAA
Source organism: Candidatus Woesearchaeota archaeon (assembly GCA_013330595.1). Lineage (GTDB taxonomy): Archaea > Nanobdellota > Nanobdellia > Woesearchaeales > UBA9642 > UBA9642 > UBA9642 sp12459u. The sequence goes on from DUIB01000016.1 coordinate 17,182, forward strand.
TTGTCTTTGACTCTGAATGGATGCTGAAAAGACAGGATGATAAGAAACAGGATAAAAGTAAAATAATAAAAGTATTGCAAAAGGAAAAATATGATATTGTATTTGAGATGCATGGTGATCCAAGGAATATAATGTTAGCAAACAAATTAAGAACATATACTATAGGATATTCTTGCAGAGGACTAGGATTTTTGCTTAACAAAATCATTGAATATGAATCAGATAAGCAGATGATAAAACAAAATCTTGAACTGATAAGGCCATTTTGCAAGGACATTTATGAAACAACCAAGATCTATAGCGACAATAAAGCAAATAATGATTGTTCAAAATTAATGAAAAAATACAGATTAATCAAAGGTAAATTCATTATCATTAATCCGAAATCTGGAAGAGCTGAAAAAGATCTTACAAACGATGAAGTGTGGCAATCAATCAAAAAATATCCCACATTTAAGATAATAATTACAGGTTCACAATCAGAAAGACCCAATAATGATCAATATGCAAAGAAAAACATTATAAATATATGCGGACAAACAGACTTATTGGCATTAGCAGAACTTGTAAAAAATGCAAAATTAGTAATAGGTCCGGATACAGGGATAATGCATATAGCAAAGGCAGCAGGAACAACATTCAAGTGCATATATAAGACTACAAACAGCAAGGTATGGGGTTATGACTAAAATGGGAAAAAGCATTAAAACAAGCAACAGGATTAAAATCAGCATCATCATCCCTGCGTATAATGAAGAATCCAGAATGAAATCTTTTCTCGAAGAAATAATGAGTTTCTGCAAATCAAAATTAAAAAATTATGAATTGATATTTGTTGATGATGGATCAAAGGATGATACTAAAAAAATCTTTGAGAGATTCAAATCAAGAAACAGCAATATACAATTAATATCCTACTCTCCGAATCATGGGAAGGGTTATGCTGTAAAAAAGGGAATATTTGCTGCCAGAGGAGAATATGTATTGTTCATAGACATTGATGGATCAATACAGCCTAAAGAGATTCCTAAAATGTTGCAGATGCTCAAGAAGTATCCTGTTGTAGTAGGATCAAGGGCTCTTGCAAGTTCCAATGTAAAACAATCACTCTTAAGGAAGATGACCTCATCCCTGTTTAACCCATACGTAAACTTTCTCTTTCATAATAAGGTAAATGATCATTTATGCGGATTTAAGGGGTTTCACAAAGAAATTGCAAAACAATTGTTCAAGGATTTGATAAATGAGCGATGGCTTTTTGATGTGGAATTATTCTATAAAATTCGTAAAAGGAAAATCAGATTTTATGAACAGCCAATAGATTGGATCCATAAGGAAGACAGCAAAATGAAATTCATAGACCCTTTAAAAATGCTCTATGAATTAATCTATATCAGGATCCAATTGGCATCACGTCTGAGAAAATACAAATAATGGCTGCAAAATAATCCTCCAAGCATTTTATCTCCAAAATCAATGATAATTAATTAATCATTAATTATAATCATCAATTATAATCATCAATTAAAAAAAGAATATTTAAATACTGCAGATGAAAACGCAATATCTAGCAAGCAGTAATCCAAAGCAAGGGTAATAAAGAATATTGATAAAATGCAAATCGAAAGAAAACATTATATTATCGGAATTCTTATAGGTGTGGCATACTTCATTTTCCTTGCTTCACAATTATCCCAATATGGAATGACCTGGGATGAATCACTGTATTTCAGCTCAGGATTATCATATGTGAATTATTTTCAGGGATCTCCACTGACCGTAGGCAATATATCTAACTCTGCAAATTATGGCCCGTTTGTTGATATTCTTTCAACATATACTTACATGTTTTTTGGAAAGATCACAAATCTTATGGATCCAATAGCTGCACATCGTCTGCCTATAGCATTCTTGGCAGCATTGGCTGTGTGCGCTGTTTATTTCTTTGTCTTAAGAAATCACAATATGTGGACAGCAATACTTAGTGCAATATTCACAGGATTCTTCCCAAGATTTTTTGCGCATGCACATTTCAACGCAAAGGACATACCTATTGCAGGCTTATTTGTTGTTTGCCTTTTTGTTTTTTATGAGGCTACATTCAAGAAAAAATGGTGGCTTTCAATATCTGCAGGCATATTATTAGGAATATCGTTTGCAGTCAAATTCAACGCAGTATTCATACCTGTAATACTCTTAATTTGGTGGATTGTGCTGTTTGAGGCTAATTTTAAAAAAATATTTTATTTCTTCAAAAATAGGATCGACCTATTAGTAGCTTTTATTATTGCTGTTCCTTCAAGCATTGCAGTATGGCCCTGGCTCTGGCACGATACAATTAATGGAATCATAGGAATCTTCCATCATTTTTTGACTGTGGGCAAAGGGTTCAGCGTATTCTATTACGGCAAAGCCTATGTATCAGGAACAAATGTTCCGTGGCATTATCCATACGGATATCTGCTTGTTGTAACTCCACTTTTAATTTTAGTTCTAGCGGGTATTGGAATATTTTTTGCTGCAAAAAATATCAGATCACATAAATCAGAATCACCAGACATGCATCCGACTATCTACACATTCTACTCACTCATCTTAATATGGTTTGTAATTGTTACAATCAAGGTCAGCATATCTGGAATGGTTTATGATGGCATCAGACAATTCTTTGAAGCTGTTCCTGCAATAGGCATACTTGCAGGATTTGGATTCTGGATAATAATAAAAACAATTCACAGTTTTTATAAGAAAATGCAATTGCCGAGCTTGACTATCATTGTGTTAGTGTGTGTTCTGCTATTGTATCTTCCGACAATAATTACATTAACCAAACTTCATCCATATGAAAGCAGTTATTTCAATGAACTTGTAGGAGGAACACAGGGCGCTGTTGGTAAATTTAGGATCAGCTATTGGGGAGAACCGATAAAATATGGCATTGAATGGCTCAATCAGAATGCAGCCACTGGGTCATCTATTAATGTCATTGAAGCACCACACATTGCAAAATATTATATCCGTAAGGATCTAAGATTGGTCCAGGGTAATGGAGGCGATTACATAGTAACATTGAACGCGTTTCCTGTCCGACCCATATACACCATTTCCGTCGATAGTGTACCAATACTAAACATATATAAAGGCAACACTGCGCCTAACCTAACGGCATATCCGGATGAAGATGATTTAGAACTATTCTATAAGCAAGAATTTGTAAATTTAAAGGAATCTAAGAATGAGTGAAGTAATATTACTATACCCTAAAACAGGATTTGATTTGAAAAGTGTCTCTGTAGAATTACCACTTTCTACCATACACGCAGCTTCACTGCTATACGAATCAGGATACAAGATAAAGATTATTGACCAACGCATGGACCAAGAATGGAAAAAAACACTTGCTAAAGAATTGAAATCTGAGCCTTTATTTGTGGGAATATCTTCAATGACAGGAACACAAATACATTTTGGTATTGAAGCAGCACAAACTGTTAGAGAGCACTCCAACGCAAGGATAGTCTGGGGTGGGGTACATCCCACTATACTCCCTACTGAAACATTAAAAGATGAACATGTAGACATTGTAATAAGAGGAGATGGTGAAAGAACTGCTCTAGAACTTGCTGAAGCCTTAGAAACTGGAAAACCACTAAGCACAGTCAAAGGCCTAAGTTTTAAAGAAGAAAACAGGATATTTACCAATCCTGAACGACCATCTGAGGATATAAATAACTTTCCTAGAATACCATATGAATTGGTAGACGTTAAAGAGAATCTAAAGAACAACGGAGGACTTTTCTCAGCAATATATAGCAGAGGATGCCCCTTTAGATGTTCATTCTGCTGTAATCCATTGCTAAGTAAGCGTGTCTGGAGAACACTAAAGAGCGATAGAATAATTGAAGATCTTGATGAAGCATATGATAAATATAAGTTCAAAAAACTTAAATTCAATGATGAAAATTTTTTTGTCAGGCCAGATCGTGTGGATGAAATTTCTAAATTCATAGGAGATAAGTTCGAGTGGGAATGCCAGGCAAGAATAGACTCTGTGGAGAGATTTGACTTCGAAATTTTGAGAAAAAGAGGATTATACCAAATACAACCAGGAATAGAATCTGGAAATGACAGAGTTCTTGAATTGATACATAAAGACTTACGTGTTCAAAAGATTATAGACTATAATAAGAAGCTCAGCAAGACAAACATAATAGCAACATATAATTTTATGATGGGATTTCCAACAGAGACATTACCAGAACTATATGACTCTATAAATTTGTCTTTGAGATTAATACACGATAATAAACATGCGGAAATTTCTGCATTCTACATATACGTACCGTATCCGGGATGTGAACTATACGATTTAAGTATAAAAGAGGGGTTTATACCTCCAAAAAAATTAAAAGATTGGACAAAGTTTAGTAGACAACAACTTTACACTCCATGGATACAAGATAAAAAAGATATACTTTTAAACATTGCGTTAACTAGCAAATTTATCGATGGTAGAAGAATAAATAGGTTGTTCGAAAAGACACCCCTACCAAAGATAATACCAGAACAATTATCTAAAACATTCCAGAAACGTTGGATAAAGAAAGATTTCAAGAATCATATGGATATAAAAGCGATTAATTATATAATAAGCAAGTATGTTAAGGTTTTTTGAATCGAATCAGAATATATTCACAATTCAGGATATTAAACTTACATAATCCAAACAACTTACATAATCCAAACATGAAAAACTCAAAGATGAAATGCCCGATTTGCAAAGGAAAATCAAAAGAAAAGAGATTAAAGCAGTTTGTTTTACTAAAATGTACATCTTGCGGTCTGGAATGGCAGAAGAAAATGCCTACAGATTCAGAATTAGATAGCATCTATTCTGAGTATTCTCAATCCAAATTTGATTATGATAGATATGATTTCTTTAATGCAGTCTATAAAAAATATATATCCAAATTAAAAAAAGCCTCAGTATTGGATCTAGGGTGCGGTCTTGGACATTTCCTGGATATATTAAAAGGCAAAGGTTGGGATATAGAAGGCATTGATATGAGCAAATCATCAGTAAAGATAGCCAAAAAGAAATTAGGAAACAAGATACATCTTAAGTCAATAGAGAGCTTTAAAACAAGCAAGAAATATGATCTCATATTGATGATTGATATAATAGAGCATGTCAGGAATCCTGATCATATTATGCAAAAAGTCAAGGATTTATTGAAAAAAGACGGATTATTGATCATAAATACACCTAATACCTCAGCAATTCTTGCTAAGATTTCAGGCAAAACCTGGTTCCAATACAAGAGAGAGCACCTTTATTATTTCAACAGCAGTAATATTAAGCAATTTTTATCAAAAAATGGATTCAAGACGATAAAGTGCGACCCAACAATAAGAAACATATCTTTTTATCTGGTGAGAAATTACCTGATATATTATCCGAAAAAGGTCATCCCGAAAATTGCAGATTTTTTTTATAAGATATTCGGAGAAAAATTATCCAAAAAGATAAAAATCAAGATTCCTGCTTCAGAGATTATCGTTATAGCAAAAAGAATTGAAAATATCAAGAAAAAGATGGTGTGGGAGTAATTTATGGAAATTGAGTACATGCGTAAAATCGATAAAATTGTAGGTGTCATAACATGCTTTTTCTTGTCAATAGTGCATAACACTATTAAAATCTTCAAAACCGATAACATTAAAGCACACATACCCAAAAAAATCCTTTTTCTTAAGATTTCTGAGATGGGAGGATTAGTCTTAATATTGCCTGCTTTAGAAGAAGTTAAGAAGAAATATCCTAATGCAAAAATATATTTCATAGCATTTGCACATAACAAGGAAATGGTTGAATTGCTAGGCATAGCTAATAAAGAAAATATTATCAATATCAGGAACGATCATTTCTTTGTTTTTGTCTGGGACACCATAAGAGCCATAATTAAAATTCGAAAACTAAATATCGATACAACTATAGATTTTGAGTTTTTTGCAAGATTCACAAACATAGTAAGCTATATAGGTGGCGCAAAAACAAGGGTCGGATTTTTCAGATTTCACTCAGAAGGATTGTACAGGGGAAATTTGTTAACACACAATGTGCAGTATAATTATTATATGCATACTGCAGAAGCTTACTTGATGCTTGTCAAATCCTTAAATGCTAACCTGAGCGATATTCCATTAGTAAAGCAAAAGTGGGAGCATGACAATCTTCAGGTGAAAAAGATAATCTCTTCAAAAAAAGATATAGACAATATATACTCAAAAATATTGTCGGAGAACAAAAATTTTGACAAAAAAAACAAGATAGTGATAATTGCGCCAAACTCAAGCAAGATGCTCCCATTGCGAAAGTGGCCCCTAAATAATTATATCTTGATATCAGAAATGCTGTTGGCCAAATACCCAGGCCTGTATATAATATTAATCGGTGGTAATGAAGATCTTGATGAATCAGAAGAAATCCAGAGAAAAGTAAATGATAAGAGATGCATCTTATTGACAGGAAAGACAAGCATCAGGGAGATCATAGATCTATATAATATATCAGATTTATTGATAACACATGATGGCGGGCCTGCACATTTCGCATCATTGACAAACATAAGATCCATCACATTGTTCGGAACAGAAACACCTCTTCTTTGGAGGCCTTTAAGCAAGAACAACATTAACATAACTGCAAATTTCAGCTGCAGTCCTTGCGTAAATATATATAATCAGAGAAAATCTGCATGCAATAATAATAAATGCATGCAAGCCATCACCATAAAGCAGGTTTATGAAGAGGCAAAAAAGATATTAGGGTTTAAGGAACAAAAAAACAATATTTATAAAATTGCATCATAAGGTATAACAATGGAGATTAAAAAATCTGCACTCATATTAATTGTGTGTATGATAATTTTCTTTGCAAGAGGAGTTTATCTTATAAATTATTATTCAGTCACAGAGGAGGCAGTGTATATAGCTAATGGATATACGCTCTATCATACAGGAGATTTCATTATAAGCGCAACACATCCTCAATTGCTTCATCTTCTTGTTTCTGCACCCTTGCTTATTACACGCCCAAATATTGAGCTATATCCGCCTGAGTACAGGGAAAAATATTATGATATCCAATGGGTATACTCAGATAGATTTGTATTCTTTTCAGGAAATGACGCTGATTCATTAATGGCAATGACAAGAATTCCAGTGCTGTTATTATCATTGGTTCTTATGGTTTATGTTTTTTTGTGGTCAAAGGAATTATTCGGCAAGACTGCCGCAATCATAGCAACCCTGCTATTTACATTTGAGCCGAACATTATAGGATATTCTGCATTATTAATGGATGATATGCCTGTAGCTGTTTTTATATTCATCTCAGCATATTACCTATGGAAGTCATTAAATGCCAATACTATAAAAAACTGGATATTATTCGGAATATTCACCGGATGCGCTCTTTCAACAAAGTTCAGCTCAGCCGTAATCATACCTATATACCTTATTATCTTATTTATAACCATAAAGAAAGGTAGTTATAAGCATTATAAGAAAAATTTGTTAATCTCTCTCGGTATGCTGCTTTTGGTTATAAATGCATCATATTTTTTCCAAGGATTTCTTGGACCTATAGGCCAAGAACAGTATCCAAATTCTCCATTAAAAATCTTGAATAGTCCAGTACTTTCTTGGATCCCAAGTCCTGTCCCTAAGTATTTCCTGGTGGGATTAGACATGGCATATGGCATGAGTGGAGTCTCAAGAGAAGATACCACAAAAACATATCTGTTAGGGAAGTATCGTGAAAATGCAGACACATGGTATTTCCACATTTTAACAATATTATTGAAAACTCCGTTAGCGTTATTGCTCTTGTTCTTATTCGTCCTAGTCTCGTTACTAACAAAAAAGATAAGTATAGATAAAAAAGTGCTGGCATTAAGCATCTCCATACCTGTTATAACCGTCTTCTTCTTCAGCATAGGACAGTATAAGTTAGGAGTAAGACATATACTGATAGTATATCCATTCATGATATTGATTACCTGCGCAATATTCAGTTGCGCACATCATAAAAAACAATTTTGGAAATATATGATATTCGGATTATTAATATGGTATGTCGCATCATCCATTGTGATCCATCCAGACTATCTATCTTACTTCAACGAGGCGGCAGGAGGACCGAATAACGCAGATAAATATTTTATCGAGTCAAACATTGATCTTGGCCAAAATTTGAAAGCACTAAAGACTTGGATGGATGACAATCACATACAAGGAATTTATCTAAGCCACTATGGTCATGATTTCCCAAACTATAGAAAGATAAATTATACAATACCTCCATGCGGAAAGTTAATGCCAGGATGGACGGCTGTAAGCCTAAATCACATCCACGGGTATATGTTTACAGGACAGCCGCTTGACTGCTATACATTCTTGCAGAACATAACGCCAACGAAGAAGATAGGATATTCTTTATATCTATATTATGTTCCAGAAAAACAAGGGATATAAAGAAAATTTATAAACATATTATCTACTCTGCAAATGATGATGAGAATAAATAGTACATTAGCATATAAGCTTTTAGGGATATTTTTGATTATTTTTGGTATTATCCTGCCTGCAGAGCTTGTTCTACAAACAATAACAAAAGCAATAAATCCAAATACAGTAATAATGCCTGAATGGATAAAGGATATAATCCATCTTAAAATTGCAATAATATTTATTGGGGTGGTAATTTTACTTTTATCAACAATAAAATTATCTTTTAACAAACAATCATCAAAGAAATCTAAGACTTCACAAGAATTTCAATCTAAGATTAATATATTCTTAATAATCATCTTGTTATTAAGCGGATTGATTGGGGCATATTACATATTCAGACCATTGGATATCAATATTGGGAGTATATATATTGATGATTATTTCTATTTTTTACAGACTGCTAAACATATTGTTAGTGAAGGAAACCTTACATTTGATGGGACAAATCCCACTAATGGAGTACAGCCACTATGGCTTTTTATAATAGTGGGCTTGACAGCAATATTAAAGAAAGATATTCTTGTGATTATCGTATCTGAGATTCTGGTTCTGATCATGCATATTGCAACCGCATATTTATTATACAGGATTTTAAAATTATTCAATCATGCAACAGCTGGTGCAATATTAGCAGCTTTTTGGGCATTAAATCCATTCATATTATGGATGAATTTAGGAGGTCTTGAGACATCATTAAACCTGTTCTTTATCTCATTAAGCATGCTATACTATTTAAAACACAGAAATTCCCTATCTATTAAATCAAGCGCAATATTAGGAATATTATTAGGTTTCACTTTTCTATCAAGACTAGACTCGATATTCTTTTGTGCAGGCATTGCGTTAGATTACTTATTTTTCAGAACTAAAATATCTTATATGAACATGAAAAGGTCATTTAAAGAATTAATACCTTGCGGCATAATATTAGTGATAGTTGCAGTGGTTTGGTTGTCAATAAGTTATGTAAATACAGGAGAATTATTCCCTCTAAACGGAAAAGCAAAGATATTGACAAATAATGTTGGATATTACACAGGGATTTTAGATTTTATAATAAAACGTGCTTTCACATTATTGGCAATTACTAATCAAGCAGGATATTTCCTAGGATTATGGCATCTTCCAGGATTTATATTTTCCACATTGATATCAGGATTAGTTGTTGGTATAACAATATGGCTGTTATATGTAGCCAAAATAAAAGTCAAACCTGCTATTCCATTCATAATGATTTGTTTGATGCTTACAGCGTATTATCTGTTAACTAGCATAGACATCAGATACTTATTTCCAGTAATGCTGTTCTGTGGCATAGGAATAGCAGAAACCCTTGCCCAAGTTTTCGACAAATCAACAAACAAAGGAATATGGAAAAAAATATTCTTAGCTATTGCCATAATATTTATTATAAATATGGGGATAAGCGTGATTGCTATAAATAAAACAAAACAGCTGAGTGGAGAATGGAATCCTTTGCAATATACTATGTACAATGAAGGAGTTAATTGGATAGATAGCACCCCAAAAGGAACTATTATCGGAAGCTTTAATGCAGGTATATACGGATATTTTGGCCATAGAAAAATTGTTAACCTCGATGGTGTAATAAACAATAATGCATATTACGCAATGAAAGATAATAGATTATATGCATATCTCAGGGAGCAGAATATTTCCTATGTGATTGATTGGGAATATGTTGAAGACTTTTACTTTGCGAGATTTGGTGGAGAAGAAAATATTTCAAATAATTTAGAGTTAGTTGACACAATTGTCAGAGACAATGATCCTCATAAAGGACTTCGTTTACTTGTTTATAAGGTGAAATATGAAGATAGGCAAGATTAGCAACAGAGTATATTACGATATAAATCCGACTGTCCTCTTATATGTAGGAAAAAATAAAAAAGTACTTGATATTGGCTGTGGGCCTGGAACTCTCGGAAAAATAATACGCAATATGAAAAATTATGTAGTCGGAATTGATGTCAATCCTAAAGCCGTAATGATTGCAAAAAAGGTTCTTGATGAAGCATACATATCAGATATAGAAAAAAAATTTCCAGCAAAAGTACTAAGCAAAAAATTTGATATAATCATTTGTGCAGACATACTCGAACATCTGCACAATCCTGATAGCGTATTGGAAACAATCCAAAAATTATTAAAATCAGAAGGATTGCTGATTATTTCCCTGCCAAATGTTGCCACTTGGACCGTCCGCTTAAAATTGCTTTTCGGCAAATTTAATTATACGCCAACTGGAATCTTAGATAAAACACATGTCAGATTTTACACCTACAGATCAGGGACGCAATTAATCGAATCCAAAGGATTCTGCATAAAAGAAATTGATGTTACACCAAATGGTGTAAGAGCATTTTTGCCAGTAATCAGAAAAATTTTTAGCAAAGAAAAGATAACAAGTGGCTACGACGATACGGATAAAAAGATAATCAAGTCTTATCCATATAGAATTTATAATAAAATATTTTACCCTGTAGAGCTTATGATTTCAAGAATGTGGAAAAGATTATTAGGATATCAATTTATTTTTGTATGCACAAAAAATGATAAATTCCAAAATCGAAACAAATAAGCATAATTCCATAGCTAGTAAAAGAAGAAATATATTAGGATTTATTTGCATTATATTGCTTGCAATACTTTTTTTGGCAACCAGATTATTAATTTCGGAAAATACATACTTGCTCTCAGCTGATGAAACAAGATACATGGGGCTTGCAAGAGCCTTTCCTTTTCACACATTCTATGCAAACACAGTTTATGTATTGCATCCTCCATTTTATTCCATGACCATCGCTTTCTTGGATTTGTTTACTCATGACTATTTTCGTGCAGGACTTCTAATTTCCATGATAGCAGCATTAATACTCCCACTGATTTTGATATATTTTCTTCACAGAATCGGAAAACCAAAATTATGGATAATTATTTTCTTAATATTTTTTACATTAAACTGGAGCCTGATAACATTTTCCAACATGATTTTCAAGGAATCTCTCGCATTGCTTTTAGTTTGGATCATAATACTTTGCTCGTGGATAGGAATAACAGACACTAAAAAAAGGAATCGATGGCTTTTTGCAGCGATGATTCCCGCATTTTTTCTCGGGATAACAACAGACCACGTTATTTTTCTATTTCCAATATTATTTCTCATGATAATTATTCACAATTCCTGGAGAAGAATAAGCTCATATCTGCCAATAATCGGGCTTGCTATCGGATATGGACTTTGGATAGTAATACGTTTGTCAGTTTATACATCTTATACTCTTGCTCCAGTTGGGGCAGATGGTGTTATCGAAACCACTATGCCATTACGCCCATTCACCCTTATCACTCCGGCAGCTTTCTCCAGATCAGCCATTCTTGCAGGATGGGGAGACCATGATATAACAAAACTGACATCATACGGATATATCTTAAATTCTTATCCCTTTTTGATAACTCCAAATCTTACCCGTCAGGAAATTTCGCATTTTTTCACAGCAAAAAATATTGTTTTCGCAGGGATATACATAGCTCTTGGTATTTTTGTAATTATATCTGTTATCCGAAAAGCTATTAAGATAAAAAATAGTTTCCACTTAAAAAAACTGTCAATTGAAGAAAAAACTTTTGTATGGACTCTTGGAACGTTATTCTTCTTCCTGTTACCTTTCGCCTCATCATTTGGTCTTTGGAGGTACGGTATTTTCGCTCTCATCCCAATATTCATGCTCACTACAGATGCTATATATAGCCGTATCAGACCGATTATCAAGGATATTTGGGTATATACTGGCATTATCGTATTTATTTGCTTAATGGTATCTTTATGGTTGGTGAATAATTCTCACGTATCAATACTAAGAAATGAGGAGATACAAGGGACAAAACTTGCAAGTTTTATGAACATCCTGCCAGGGAGAAATATTCTTGTAGAAACAGGGTATAGTGAAGAACAGGCATATCTCCTGCCGCAAAAAAATATCTACGGGTTATCTCCATCTTCGGAAAACCTGGAGCGTGATATTTATTTTTTTAACATAACTTACATAGCTATTGGTGACCATCCGTGGCCGGCAGGGGAATTTGAATCCGTAAAATACATCCAATCCAGAATAGATTTATTTATTCCTATAGCCAGTTTTGAGGAAAAATACTCTGCAAAAGATTTTTGGATTGATACATATACTATCTATAAAGTTAACAACAGTCTTAACTAATTATAAGTGTTTAGTAATTCAAACCAACTATTCTAATAACCATTAGAAGGGAAGGTTTTATTTGCACAGATAAAGAAAAATTTATAATAAGATACTTTTGTACAAAGATCATGATTGAATGTTAAACCTCGTGTTTTTATACTCATGCGTTTTAGCATAAGCATAAAAAACAAACTAGGTGATACCAATGGTATCTAAACAAATGCAATCGTATGTAGGGTTGGATGTACATAAAAAGTTTATCCAAGGATGCATCTTGGATAATGAAGGAAAGGTTTTGCTTGAGCAGAAGTTCAAGAGTGAACCGCATTCAATGGATATGTTCCTTTTGAATGTGTCTAAGGATTCCAAAATTGTTTTGGAATCGTGCAGTTGCTGGCAGTATGTCTATGATTATTTAGACGATGCAGAATACAAGGATTTGCATTTGGCAAATCCTTCAAGAGTCAGACTTATTGCAGAATCACGCAAGAAAACAGATAAAGTTGATGCTAAAGCATTAGCAAATCTGTTAAGAGTGAATTTGCTTCCAGAAAGTTATGCACCTCCCTTGTCAGTAAGATATGAAAGACAAATTACTCGTCATAGATTATCCTTAGTAAGACTAAGGGCAGATGTCAAAAGAAAAATCCATGCCATACTATTAAGACACGGCATAGAGCATGAATTCAGCGACGTATTTGGCAAGGCAGGAACAAAATATTTATATTCATTAGATCTGCCAATGTGTGATAGATTTGAATTGGACAATTATATTCAAACAATTGATTTTTTTGGACAAAAAATCAAAGACACACAAGAGCGTGTAGAAGAATTCGCAGAACATAGTCCACAATCAAGATTGTTAATGACCATTCCAGGAATTGATTATTATTCAGCATTAATGATCAGCGCAGAAATAGGGGATATAAGAAGATTCAATACAGCAAAAAAACTTATAAGTTATGCTGGATTGAATCCATCTATATCTCAATCAGGAGAAAAATGCTACACAGGGCATATTGCCAAACAAGGCAATAATAATTTACGCTGGATACTTGGACAATGCGCAAATATTGCCGTAATGAATGATTCACGACTAGCACTTTTTTATCACCGAATAAAAAAGTGTAAAAATCATAATATTGCAATAACTGCAACAGCACGAAAGCTGTTATGCATTATTTTTGCAATGTTGAAAGATAATTCAAAATATATTCATTTGAAGAAATGTAAGGCATCATAGGCTGACGCCGCTAATTTCATAGGCCTCTGCCATCAGGCAAGCCTGATATCATGATTGGCGCAATGCCTTTAATACGACCGCAATAATGTGCCTGAAACAAAGCACGAATAGATGAATGTCGTAAAGAAGCCTCACACTTCAAAAAAATATATAAACAAACACGAGGTTTACATAGATGAAAATAATCGTCGTAATGCCTGCATACAAGGCAGCCTTGACTATTGAATCTGTATTCAAGCGCATTCCAAAGGAATTCTGGAAAAAGATAAACAAAGTCATAGTTGTCAATGATGGAAGCACTGACAATACAGAGAAAGTTATTGACAAATTAAAGAAAAAATATCCAAAAATTCTAAAAATAAACCATAAAGTAAACCAGGGATATGGTGCTGTTCAGAAAACTGGTTTTACAAAAGCTCGAGAGTTAGGAGCAGATATCGCAATACTGCTTCATTCTGATGGACAGTATCCTCCTGAAATACTGCAAAAAATGATAAGCCCTATAGAAAAAGGAAAGGCAGATGTTGTTTTAGGATCAAGAATGCTAGGTGGAGAGGCATTAAAGGGCGGCATGCCATTATACAAGTATCTTGGAAACAGATTTTTGACATTCATAGAAAACATTGCCTATGGGATGAATATTACCGAATATCATACAGGATATATGGTGTACTCTAAAAAGGCATTAAACACCATCCCTTTCAAAAAACTTAGCGATACTTATCATTTTGATGGTGAGATGATAATGATGTCTGGCAAGAAAAAATTGAGAATTGCCCAGATCCCAATATCAACACATTATGGAAATGAAAAATCTCATCTTAAGCCAATTAAATATGGTATGGATGTTCTGAGAATAATCTGGAGAAATTGGACAGGAAAATATGATTTCTAATAGAGTATGTCTTTCATCAAAGCTTTAATGGCAGAAGGCAATTTTTTTATCTAAACTGATTCAGAACATCTTATCTCTCCATGTTACTGGAGTCTTGTCATTTACAATCTCGACAGCTATATGATACCTGAACTTTCTTGGCCCTCGATGTTTTATATATGCAATCATTTCTGACAAGCCTTCTCTTAATGAATATTGGGTTTTATAACCTAACAATTTTCTTGCCTTGTCAGATGAACAGTATGCTAACTTAACCTCCTGAGGTCTGCCTGTAACATATACTGGCTTTAGATCAAAATCAAGCAATTCTGCAATGATTCTTGCTAATTCATTTATAGTAACAAATTCTTCATCAGGACCAATATTTATCACTTCGCCAACAACATTATTTTGGAATCCCATCTTTTTTAAACACTCAATATTATCCTGAATAAATGAAAATGATCTTTTTTGAGTGCCATCACCATATATTATTGGTTGCCTGCCTTGAAGCATGAGATTAATCATAATAGATGCCACATTCCTGAAAGGATCATCATACTTTTGCTTTGGGCCTATAATATTATGAGGAACAGCATGCACTACTTCAATTCCATGAACTTCTGATAGGATATTAAGCATTTGCTCTGAGGCAAGTTTGGCAACTCCATAAGGATCCCTAGGCTTTGGTATCATATCTTCTGTGAACGGTATCTTTTCTTGAAAGCCATATCTTGCCATGCTTGAGCAATTAACAAATCTTTTTACTCCTTGGGATACTGATGCTGATGCAACAGTCGCTGTTATCTGTGAAGTATTATGCAGCACTGTATGAGGGGAGAACACACTTAATCCCTCATATGGCGTGCAGGCAGTATGATAAACAACATCAATATCCTTTAGCAATTTATTCATTGTGTTAAGATATGAGCAATCTGCATGAATAAATTCTGCATCATTATGAACATTATCAATATGCCCTCCGATTAGATTGTCGCAACCATAGACTTCATGGCCTTCTGCAATCATTGCATCGGCAATATGAGACCCGAGAAAACCAGCAATTCCTGTAACAAAAATCTTCTTTTTCATAGTATATGGAAATGAGCATCATTTATATATTTTTTGATTATTCGGGAGCATGAATAAAAATCTCACATCTTCTTAACATCCCTTTTAATCATTAGTAGATATATGTCTTTCAGCTCATCCCAGCTAATGATTTTTAGCGAGAACAGAACTAATGTGTATAATGAACCAGAGATAGCTACTGTCAAGAGTTTTGATAATAGAGTGTATAACAAGAATATGTTCGATGCACCATATAATAGCGCAATATAAACTATGAAAGACAGCAGAGTAAGCAGATTAGTTTTCCATGGAAAACCTACTCCAAGCTTTTCATATAATTTGAATGATGATATTACATATAATGCAATATATCCAGCTAAAGTCCCTATGGCAGCGCCTATTATGCCTAAATAATGCACTAAGACTATAGATGAAATAATATTGATAATTGCTGAATATACATAGACTTTTGTCGCCTCTCTTGATCCATACACTCCAAATAGGAAATGCACATTAATGACACCGACTGATAAGAATAATGATCCAAAAGACAAGATAAACAGCACATTACTTGCTGCCACAAACTCCTGGCCGAAAAGTACTGTTATTACATATTTTGAAAACATCATAAGTATTCCCACACATGGAATGAGTATGATAAAGGTATATTTTTGCAGTATCAATATGATTCTTTGGAGCAATTCGATCTTTTTCCTTGCCCAAAGCTCTGAACTTAATGGCAATACAACACTGCTTGCTGCATAAGAGAAAAATAAGAGTAAACCTACAATCGGCGCACCTATATTATATAATCCGACTTCATCTAATGTCCTAAAAAGAGTGAGTATTATAGTATCTGCAGATGTTATGAGGAAAAGTCCTAGTGAAAACAGCATTGATGGAATTCCAAAGATTATTAATTGGCGTTTATCGAATTTTTGGTCTTTATGGCTAGAATATTTCAAAAAGATCTTTTTATAGAAAACAAATGAGAATATGGCTAGCAATAGCGCATATGTTATGATATGCGTAAATAATGGTACAAGAATTCCATTAAAATAAACAAAAGCAATTACAGTTATGATCAAAATCAATACATTGCGCATCAAACTATGTAAAGAGAATAAAAATTGGTTTTGAAAGAAATTAAAGAAATGTTGGATAGATACCTCCAAGGAATTGAAGAAAATCAGGACAGCAAATATCAGAAAAACAGCCCGAGACGCTGTGTGAAAATAATTTTGAATAATCAAGTCTGAAACTAGTATTAAAGCCAAAGACAGCATCAAACTGACAAGAACCTCGAATTTCACCATATATTTTATCATACTATTCATGATCCCGAATTTCCTCTGTGAAATAAGCCTGGGTATGAAATAATATCCAGAATACATGACACCAAGATCACGGATAACCATCAAAAAGCTTCCAAAGGCTATCAATGCATAAAATAATCCGTAATCAGACAAGGAAAGATTTTTCGTTAGAAGCACCCTGAAAAAATATGCAAAAACAGCTGCAATTATGGAAAAAACAAATATTGTGAGGGTTCCATAGAAAACCTTGCGCCTGTATCTTTCCATAAGGCTCTACAATAAAACATTGTTTATAAATATTATTAAAAACCAAACTATTGATGCAAAAATAAGTTAGGCAGTTTATGAAATAGAATGTTGCAAGTGATAATGTGTGAGATTCTGAATATGCTGCAACTATAGCAAAAGACATTGATTATTGGAAGTGATTGTCTTTTGCTTATTAGGTAAAGACATACAATTTATTACGAATATTACTGTCTTTACCTATAAATGAAAAAATTTAAATATGGCTTAAGTAATAACCCTGTTAGAGGTTATAAAAAATCAAGCATTGAAATGACAGCAAAAAATTCAGATTCGGTTGCAACGTTTTTTAGAAAAAATAAAACAAAGGTCATAATCATTCTGGTGATCCTTGTGATAATATTTCTGCTAATATTTTATCTTGGAAAAATGCAAGGATATGCCGGACTTAATTATCTTGGCATTTGAGATGTGTACTAGTCTAATATTTTATACTGGCCATCTTCTCATCCCAAAAATCAATTCTTATTCCTAGAATTGGAAGTATATAAACCGCACTGTCTGTGCAGGCGCCAGGAAATATAACGCCAGGCATGCAATAAATAAATATAGCACCCAATAAAACATATCCTTCTGCAATGCTTTCTCCAATGACGCGCCTTTAAAGAATGTAAATACGTGAATCACTATAAATCCAAATAAAAACAGCAGCGGCACATTGTACTTATCAAATAATGTCAAGAATTCTGTCCAGCTGCCTGTAAAATCCCAGAAAATAAATTTTTTCATACAAAAGAATAGCACATTTATGTCATAAACCCTAAAAATTATCCAGCCTAAAAATACAAAAAACTGTGTGATGGCCCAACCTAAAAATACACCAAAACCTCTCAAATGATCGAATAATGCAGTTATGTGCAGTGCTTCTGAAACCTTATGGACCATTAGCAAAATTCCTTGATACAGCCCCCAAAAAAGGAAGTTCCATGAAGCGCCATGCCACAATCCTCCTATGATCATCGTAAGTAATACATTTACATAAGTGCGTATTTTTCCTTTTCTATTTCCTCCTAATGGAATGTAAAGATAATCCTTTAACCATGAAGAAAGGGAGATGTGCCACCTATTCCAAAACTCAGATGCATTGCGTGCGGCATATGGCTTGTTGAAATTTATAGGTAACGTAATTCCCATCATTTGTGCAAGGCCTATAGCCATTTGTGAATACCCCGAGAAGTCACAATATATTTGGATGCCAAACGCCAGTGCGCCAAAAAATACAGGTACGCTGCTGCTGTAAACAGTAGGATCTGAAAAATATGCATTTGTAAAGACTGCAACATTATCAGCAAACACAACTTTTTTCACCAGCCCCCACACAGTATTTGTCAGGCCATCACGAAAATTTTTTGGTATGATTCTTATTTTTTTGCGGAGTTGTGGCAAAAATCTCGAAGCACGCAAAATAGGGCCTGCTACAAGATGAGGGAAGAATGTTATGAAAAAAGCATACTTAACAAGAGAATCAATGGGTTTTAATTCTTTACGGTATATATCGAACGTGTAACTGAGAGAGCAAAAAGTGTAAAAAGATATGCCTATAGGCAGCAGTATATGCGGATTAGGCAGGAAGAAAGTTCCATGAAATAATGACATGAAATAATTAAACACTTCTGTCAAAAAATTTGTATACTTGAAGATAAATAATAATCCGAGATTCCCGATGAGACTGACTATGAAATAAAACTTTCTTTTCTTAGAATCCTTTGTATCATAGATGAGCTTGCCTAAATAAAAGTCCATAATCAGGCTATAAAACAAGAGCACAATCATAGATCCGCTGGAGTACCAATAGAAATAGCAGCTCATTAGGACTATGAAAATATGCTGATATTTTCTGTACCTAATTATCAAAAGCATTATTAGCACTGTAACAAAGAAAAAGAAGAATGGAAAGCTATTGAATATTATTTTTATCACCTATTGTCTCTATTTTATTGTTTCTATTATCTCCAAAATATAATCCTGTGTTGAATTAAGTACAGGATTGTCTGCAGATTCCGAGAATCTTGGAATCAATGTGGGAAAAGTCGATGGTGAACTGGTCAATGCTGAAAAGTTTTCTTCAATCGTGATTAATTTTTCAAAAAAATATTTAGACAGGCTATTACGGCCTTCTGCATTAAGATGTGTCAAATCAATAAATTGATCCTGGGAAAACGATGATGTCAGATCAATGCATTCAATCTGGTTTTTTGTGCAAATGTGATATAGAAACGATTTATACTCGGATAATGATTGTTCATTCAGGATTTCAACAAGTAAAGGGTTGAGCGGCATGCTAACAACAGTCAAAATTATGCTAGAGTTATACAAATTAGAAATGAGATAATCAAAAGACTCTCTTTCACGATTATTTGAATTATTGAATGGCGAGAGTAACTCAGGACTATCTAATTTTTTCTGCAACTCTTCCTCAGTCTGCGCATTCGTATACAGAAATGATGACTTGAATTCTGAATAAACACCAGATGATGTAGATGAAAAATATGCATCATCAGCCGAATTTTTATCAGGTAAGCTTTGACCTGATCTTTTTCCAAGAGTTGAACGAATCACAGACTCATAAAAAGGTAGAATGAACCTTCGCTTGTAAAGTGCGCGGAGGTACGAGTTCATTGTCAATGATTTTTTCTCATCAGAATTAAGCAAAGAATTCAAGGTTGCATCAGGCATGATTCTACGTTCACCCATAAAAAAAAATAAGTTTTTGTTAGAGTTTATTCCCTCACTGAAAAAAAGAGGAGAAACACCAATAATTACATGTTTAGGCCCAGCATCAATAATCTTTTTTTGGATGAGAGCATATTGCAAAGAGGACATCCCTTCAATGCCTAAGTTGAAACAAGGAGAATAATTAGCTGCTACTCCATGCAAAGAATCGATAATATTACAATTGATATCCTCTCTGATTTGACTGTCTCCTATAAAGAAAGTGCTTCCAGGACTGGAATTTTCGTAAAAATCCAGACTATGTATGAAGCGTGTACTTGTGCTATCATAACCTCTAAAATCGGATATGAATAGCATGTAAATAGCCGTACTTAACACAAGAACGACAATAGGCGCAACAAATACAATTATGATGGTTTTTTTATTCTCTCTCATATGCAAAAATTTAAAATCTTTTTAATGTAAATTTTTAATGTAAAGTCCGAACAATTTTTTATAAGCCAATCTATGCGAAGTGAATTGATAAATCAAATCAAAGTTTGAAGTTTCTCAGCAACTTTTGTAACCCCAAAGGGAGTCCAATGGGAACCTAAGTGGTTATAAAGCAGTTTAGGATTTGGCTCATTAACAAATAAGGAATATATATCGACATAAGAGATATTTTGATTTCTGAAACATGTGTTAAAGTATGATGCAATAATGCCAAAATCAAAATCATTAGGATCGTAATGCAGTGCATCTGCATTAATAGCGTTTATCCTTTCTTCAGGATCTATTTCTACAGGATCAGGGACATACATGAAAACGAGCGTGGAATTTATCTTATCTGTTTGTACCTTAAATTCATTAGCCAGTGCACAAAGGGTTAAAACACTATTTTGTATTTCAGGCGAAGGTTGTTTCAAATAATATTGATATCGTGGATGAAATTTTGCATCAGGATATTTTTGATTACTTTTAGAATTAAATATCTTGCATAGTAAAACGTACAAATGAGAATATGATCTAAGCATTCTATCATGACCAGAATATTTGTAGACTTTGTGCTGCTCACGGGCATTATTCAACTCTTCTTCATTATATACTGAAGGATACCTATAGAGAATTAATGAAGTCCCATTAAATACAAAAAAAGGGTTTCCATATCGGTTATTATTCGGAAATTCATTAATTATATCATTTGTAAATATTGAAACAATAACTACATCAGGCTTATAATTTAAATTCTGCCTGAATAGCAAGTATGCCTGTCCCAGGCTAAAAGCCGCGACACCAAAATTATATGACTCAACATCAGGATTCATGCGCTCAATCACTGCAGGCAATGCTTGATCCTGGTCTAACCCATCTCCAAACATTACTGAATCCCCAAAAAATAATATCCTTTTTTTAGGATTTTTTTGCAGAGAAAAATCATAATCGCTTCTGAATCCCTGAGAATTGGTTCTCACTCTGAACAATCTGTTAGCCTCACCATATCTTAGGATGTCAAGATTAGGGCGTGACAATCCCCCAATTTCTGTAAAATTTATAAACTCTGGAAAATCTGGATGTTCAGGGTTATGTTTATTGTATAATGGCTGTGGGTATAATGTTCGTACCATTATTTCTGCAAATAAAATACTGATCAACAAACTTGCCAGAATGAATAAAATATTGTTTAAAACAACCCGCTTAATCCTAATTTTCATGAAAATTTTTGGAAAAAAATCTGCCGAATTGGATTTACGCCAAATTACACCCTAAAGTGCACATAGTAAAGTTGTTTTTATAAATTTTCTTAAAATAGATATATTTAGATTCAAAACAGGGATTGTTTCGCTATCAGATATTTTTAGCATTCAACTATATATGCCGACTCTTCCTTGTATAGAAGCTTGCATTGGTGAGACTGGTTCCATAAGGCGCTTTGCTCATTCATCTTCGGGAAATCAACAAATATCATTGAACCTCCAGATGGCAATGAATCCTCCAAAGAAAAGGTGTTCTCATTATGAAAATCCAACCTGTCTAATAAAGAGTATCTGCTCTCTAAATAATGCTGAAGCGCATAGTTTCTAAATATCAAGATCGGTTCCTTTAGATCATGAGAAAGAGCATAAGCAAGCACTCTTTTTGAGCTAAAGTCTATGTTTGGGTTTGTCAATGAGAATGCCTGTTCCTGGATCATGAACATATTAAATGACAGAGCCACAGCTAAAAACAAGATAAATAGTATTAATGAAAATGATTTTGATTTCCTTTTGCCAGGCTTAAAAAGCATGATAGCAATTATTATCATGCTCACGCCGAAGGCAAGTGCAATAGATGCGAAAGAGACATACACTCCTATTGGTCCTTGATCGCCTGTAAATGGGACAAGAAACATCCAGTTGCCTGAAACCACTGCATTGGCAAAATTTGTCTTTGGATAAAATTGAAGAATATCATTATGCATTAAATTCAATGCGTAGATCAATACTGAAAAAAGCAGGAATATTGAAAGAAATATCAATAATGTCTTTTTTGCATTCTTTAAATCATGAAGATGATCATTGATGACATTTGCGCCCAGGATGCAGATTGCTGGGAACATCACAAAGAAATATCTCTCAAGCGGCCTGAAATTCTCCTGTACGCCAAATGTGAAGAACAAGAATACCACTATAACCCAGATATGCATAAGATAATCTTTCTTATTCTCATTATTTTTTCCATGGTCTGTTTTGTTCTTTTTCTTAATATTCTTATCTTTATTATTCCACAACCTTACCAATGAAAGTACATAAAGCCCAAAATATAATGGTCCTATCCAAATGAATGCATGCAAATATTGAATTCCTAGGAGAAGAAAATTCAATGAAGAGTTGCTGAAGACTGAAGTATGACTTGTTACGACAGTAAAATAAGACCAATCAGTCAATAGTGCAGCAATAGGAAACAAAGAAAATACCAAAATAGCAAATAACCCTATTGTAAAAAATTCCCTAAAAAACACTAAAGCGCCCCTTTTAATGTATCTATAGCGAAAAATATAACTATGGATAAACAGTATTGGAATTAATAGTATTGCATTTAATTTTGTAAGCATCGCTAAACCAAAAGCGACTCCTGCTGCAATCAGCCATAGTTTCTTCTCAGTATGTATATACTTTACATATAAGTATATCACCAGGGTGAAATAAAAAGTCAGGAATGCTCCATCAAAAGATATGGATGTTGAGCCAAGAACATGCCATGCACTTATGGCCAAGAGCAGCACACTCCATATTGCAACCTTTTTATCGTATAATTCCGACGCCAAAAGATAAACAAGAATTGCAGTCATTATCCCGAATATTAGCGATACAATCTTCAGCACTATAGCAGTCTCGCCAAAGATTGATGCAAAAAATATCCTTGTCCAAGTAGTCAGTGGAGGCATTTCTGTTCCTTTATCCAAGCCTAATGAATTGTGGTTTAAGACTGCTTTTGTCTGGACATATTCATCAAATGCGATAGTTTTTGGCAGATTAGGAATCCTGATAATAACTGCCAAAATAAGAATAAGTATAAGAGTTATTATTGCATTACTTAATGTTATATTTCTAAAAATATTAGATCGATTATGCATGATTATTTGATAAACTAATAGTATTTATTAGTTTTTCGATAGAAGAGGCTATATACATATATACAATGTAAATTTATAACGCTATTTATAATGCTATTTATACCACTAAATTTAAAAATGCCGTGAATATCTGAAATATTAATATGCAACTGACAGTCATATACCCGGCATTTAATGAAGAAGAGAATGTCAAACATATCCCTAATGAACTAATAAGATTTCTCGACAAGTTAGGAATGACATATGAGATATTGATAATTGATGACGGCAGCAAAGATAATACAGTTAATGAAGTGAACAAACTCAGGAAAAAATTCAGTAATATAGTATTGATCAGGCATAAATCAAATAAGGGATTAGGCAGTGCAATAAGGACAGGGATAAAGCATGCAAGAGGAGAATTTTTAGTGACTATTGATGGTGATTTCACATTTCATCCTAGCATGATCAAGAGCCTTATTCAAGCGCAAAAAAGAGAGAATGCGGATTGTGTCATAGGTTCGCCGTTGTTGGCAGGATATGGTAAAAATGTTCCTAAGTATAGGATTTTTCTCAGCAAGTCAGTCAACAAGATATACCAAATATTGATGCAGAAAAAAGTCACTGCAGTCAGCCAGATATTCAGGCTATACAAGGCAAGAGATCTCAAGAGCCTTGATCTGGAAAGTAAAAGATTTGACATAAATGCTGAGATACTATTCAAATTGGTTCAAAAGAACAAAACCTTTTATGAAATCCCTGCTAAACTCACCCTGAGAAAATATGGTGAATCAAAAATCAACAATTTCAAAGAGATCCAGAATCATATCAGGCTGATATTCAAGATCATCAAATGGAAAATTTTTAGAAGCACAAGCAATTAGGCTGGAAATACTTAATAATTGAAATGCTGAAGACAGCAAATTGGACTATGGATCATAAAGAAACCATAACTAAAAAAGAAGGATATATAGAGATTATTTTTATTATTATATTAGTAGGGGCAATGTTCTTTTTTGTGAATGGAAAATTATATGACAACAGATTAGTGCATTCAATGCCTTTCTCATATTTTGCAACAGACGGATTTGCCTATCTTCTATTGACTGAACACGCATATATCAGCGGCAATCAGCTATATCATCCTTACTATGAAGCAGGAGGCTATTATGATGTTCTCTGGATTCATGGCCTCACTATATATTCAGTCTCTGCAATACTTGCAAAAACTTCAGGGATCCCTGTTTATGATGCTATATACATAATGGCATCTGTAATGGTTATACTCAATTGCTTAGCTATGTATTTCTTCATAAGAGAATACAACAAGAATGTTGCCATTATTGCAATAGGATTCTTTGCATTATTTTTTGTTAAAAACTTTTATGTCTCATATTTTTGGGGAGAATTAGGGGCTGTTTCTGGAATGCTATTCCTTACTGGAATGTTATGGGCAGTCAGCAAAATTGATATAAAAAAAGGATTTCTTTTGCTTTCAATAACTTCAATTGCAGCAATTTTGGCTCATATCCCTGAATTTATTTTTGCAGCATTGATAATCCTAGGATACTTAGTATTTAAGATTATAATAGAAAAAAAGATTCCTTGGAAGGATGTTAAATGGATAACCATAGCAATGTTTATCACAGTAGTTCTCACAAGCTATTATCTTGCAGTATTTGCTTTTGGAATGTTTCAGACACAGGGCAGTAATCCATTGGTCTTAAAACCCTCTGAGATGGGATCATTAAAAGTGGTTTTTTTCCAGGATATAGGATGGCCTGCAATAATTGCATTAGCCATAGGTATAACATATTTCTCATACATTACTATTAAGAATAAAAAAATTATACCTATACTCTTTTTCTCGCTTATGCTATTTATCATTGGATTCTCTAATTATTTTGGTTTTGGATACCGTGCTTTCCATATAAGGGCATTTTGGCCAATATTCCTTGCTCCGCTGTTTGGATTAGGAGTATATATAGTAATTAAGACAATTAAAAAAAATATCTCGCAGGTTGTCTCAATAATTGTTGCTCTGATTATTTTTGCATCAATAACACTTTCATATTACTCGCCAATAAGAGGCCCTGGTGCAATAACCCAGGAACAATATGATGCATTTAAATGGATCGATAAAAACACAGCTCAAACAGATAAGATATTTGTCTTCTATGGTGATGGCTATAGTCAAAGCGCAAGACTCATCCAGAGACTGACATATGTGTTGGATGTAAATGATTATGTCCAATCATTGCAGAAAGGAACAATAAAGAACATCTACACAGTTGATCTTTTCACATTAACAAATGGAAATCTTCTTTATTGGGATGGATTTATGAAGCCAGGCTATCATGCTGATTTTTCCACTTCATATCATATACAAGTTAATGTCTGTGATTTTGAATATTATCTATTTGACAAGAAAAGTGCCTACAGCCCTGGCCTAGCACAAGCAAATGTTTACATAATGAATTTATTCCTATCTAATGGCATGAAAGAAGTATACTCAAATGATGCAGTAAGTGTTATTTATAATAATGGGATCAGAGAGAACTGCATTAATATGCCTGGAACAAATATTTCAACAAACTCGACAGATCAATCAATAAAAGANNAGTCAAAAAACCAATCAACAATTCAAAAATGAAAACACAACTTGATCCACAATTAAGAAAGGAAATAATCAATGTATTATTATGTGTGATTACCTTGATAATTATCACTCAAATAGCATATTTTAAAGAAAATTTTCTTGCAGTCTCAAAAATATCATTATCGATCGCATATCTTTACATAATTCCCGGATATGCATTAATGCTATATTGGTTTGATAAAATACCTTTTTTCCAGCGTTTGTTTTTCGGCACCAGCATCGGCATAGGTGTTGTTGGATTCTTGAGCTATTACATAGGAATGGCAGGAATCCATATTAAATATCACCATATTATCTTTCCACCAGTGCTGATAATTATTGGAATACTGGGATATGTAATGCAAAAGAAAAAATGAAAAAGAGATACAAAAAACTTTCAATAATAATCCCTATATACAATGAGGACCGTACAGTTGATAAACTAATCAATAAAGTTCTTCATGCAAAAATCCTGTTAAAAAAAGAGATCATATGCATAGATGATGGTTCAAAAGACAATAGTGTAAAAAAACTTAAAAAATTCCGAAATAAGATACATTTAATTGTACACAAAAAAAATCAAGGCAAAGGTGCAGCAATACGTACAGGAATAAAATATGCTAGTGGAGACATAATAATAATCCAGGACGCAGATCTGGAATATGAACCCTCTGAATACACAAAACTCATAACACCAATAATCAAAGGAGAGTCTTATGTTGTTTATGGCTCTAGATATCTCTCTCCAGTAGGCCATCTTAAGGAAAATAATCATCTTACATTCGAGATTCATAAACTTGGCAATCACGGATTGTCACTCCTTACAACTATATTATATGGACATTACATTACTGACATGGAGACATGCTACAAAGTCTTTGACAAAGATATTATTAAAAAAATAAATATCAAAGCAAACAAGTTTGAATTTGAGCCAGAAGTTACTGCAAAAATATTAAGACAAGGCATAAAGATAATGGAACTGCCAATAAAATATTACTCCCGGGATTTTAATGAGGGCAAAAAGATCACCTGGCGCGACGGGATAATGGCTGCATGGTACCTGATAAAATATAGATTTGTGAACTGATACAAACCAATATAAAATAATATAAGACAATACAACATAATATAAGACAATACAACATAATATAAAACAATACAACATAATATAAAACAATACAACATAATATAAAACAATACAACATAATTTAAGATGATTTTAGACGAAAACAATAAATGGACATGGATCATATTGTTTGTGATCATTGCACTAGGCATATTCATGCATTACAAGCCTTATGAATACAAACTACTTCATCCATATCCTACTGGCATTCAATCAGCTGATGCAAACTCCCGTGTCAGTGAGAGTGAATGGATTGCTGAAAATGGACAAGCATATTATCAGCCTTCATGGTTTGATGATTCAAAAACAAACATCATAGAGAATGATCCTCCAATAGCATTAATAACATCTGCAATGATTTCCAGAATAACAGGACTGCCTGCATATGATAGCTTATACTTTCTCAGTGTCCTATCGATTATTGGTGTCGGTTTAGTCTTTTTCTTGATATTCTGGAAGATATTTCACAGCATACCTATGGGTCTGATTGCAGCAATACTATTGATCTACCCTATAGAGAAGATGTATCATTATCAGATCACTATTGGAATGTTTCCTCATGTGGCTGAATTGATGTTCCTTGCTTTGACTGTATTGTTCTTTCTAAAATACATGGAAGATAAGCTTATTGTTTCATTGATAGGGCTTGCTTTGGTTTTTAGTTTTGCATTCTTGTCCCATTCACCAACTCCAACAATATTGATGG
Organism: Candidatus Woesearchaeota archaeon; assembly: GCA_013330595.1. Taxonomy (GTDB): domain Archaea; phylum Nanobdellota; class Nanobdellia; order Woesearchaeales; family UBA9642; genus UBA9642; species UBA9642 sp12459u. Next base: position 45,506 of record DUIB01000016.1, read on the forward strand.
TTCTCTTTAGCATCATTATACTTTACAAGATCATCAGGAAAGAGATACCAATCAAACATTTCCTTATACTCAATGGAATAATACTGGTGCTAACATCATTATACATAGGAGTATTGTTAGTGAATTACTTCCATATAGGACAAGCAAATACTTCAGGAGCAGGATTGTCTGTATCTGGAAAATTATTCCATGACGCATCCTCAAATCCTATAAAGTTCATGACATTTGTAAATCCAGTATTCTATATACTATTATTGCTTGGGCTGGCATCAATAATATTTTATCTGAAAAACAAGAAATACAGATATATTGTCGGGATGTTCTTATTTATGTTTTGTGCTACGTTGCTAGCAGCTTATTTTGGAGTTTATCATGATCATGCAACAGACAAATCAAGATATGCATTGTATCTTTTTGCATATCCGATTATAGCCATGGGAATATATTTTTTAGTTAAGCTGGTAGAACAGATATCGAAGATCAAGAACTTGAGCATATTTGTCTTGTTAGCATTATTTGTATTACAAATCATCATGTTCAATTCCATACCTAAGAGCTCTAATTCGCTTATGACACAAAATTCATATGATGCCTATGTATGGGCAAGAGAGAATATTCCTAAAGGCAATAGAATATTATGTCTGGGATGCATCCAGTTTGAAGGACTTTATGCGCATCGTCCAATATATCTTCCTACTTATGAAACAGACCAGAATGTGATAAACCAGATACTTGAAGTTTCACAGAACAACTATACTCAAGGCATAATCAGATCAAACATTGTTGGGTATTCAGATGAGAGAATGTACTGGGATGGGATAAAGATGAAAACCTATGGTGCAACGCCAAATGTAAATCATAGTATATGCGAATTTGATTACGTGCTTTTTAAGGATCTTGGCCAATTGACTCCAATGATATTCAATATTGCGAATAAGATGATTGCAAAAAACAATACATTGATCTACAACAGCAATAATATAGCAATAATCAGAAATAATTTCAAAGATGGGGAATGCATATGAAATACACTATAAAAATTCTTGATACTAAAGAATATAAGGCAATTGGGATTATTGCACTGATGATTGGTGTGATAGTGCTGTTCTTGTCTAAGAACTTTCTTTTGGGAATAAAGGTTTCATTGACATTAATATGCGTATTTTTTATTCCAGGATATGCTCTAGCAAAAGCTTTATTTCCAGATTATGGATCAGCTGAAAAAGGAATAATTTCTTTATTTCTAGGCATAGGATTATTTGCAACACTTGCATATATCCTTGGATTCCTTAACATAAAAGCAGTTAATTTTGCATCTGGCTTAACAGTGTTCCTTTTAGGGGCCATACTCATGCATCTGGATATCAGGAATAAACATAAACATCAAGCATAATCAAATTTATAAATGATCGACAATAAACCAAACCATGTCCAAAAGATATAAATCCACAAAATTAAACATAGGCTGTGGCCATCAAAAGCTGAAAGGATGGGTGAATCTAGATATTAATGCTGAAGAAGGCATTGATGCTGTGCATGACCTTGATAAATATCCTTATCCGTTCAATGATGAAAGCTTTGAGGAGATAAGGGCATATAGCATAATAGAGCATCTAAAAGATCCTGTCAAGACTGTTGAAGAACTTCACAGAATATTAAAGCCTGGAGGAACATTGGATATAATTGTCCCTCATTACACAAGTGCAATTGCATGGGGCAACCCCACTCATTTGAGGCCTTACTCTTATGATACATTCTTTTTCTTTGTAAAGAATTCTGAAAAGGAGAAATACACTACAGTGGAGTTTTCATCAATAAAAGTGGATTTTAGGTTCGCAAAAAGATTCTTAATATGGAACTACCTGATTGAGATGGTTGCAAACTGGTTCCCACACCTTTATGAAAACACTCCACTATATATGTTTCCTGCTATGGGTCTGAGAATACGGCTAGTAAAATAATAAAATATATTTTGATAAGTCAATCATGATAAACACTCTAAGAAAATACAAAAATTAGGAATAGTATGCTAATCCTTAAATATCACTCCTATTCCTGCACCATTTTGCTTCCAGCTCTGGACAAATTCTTTATGCCTGTATCTGCCTTTTATCTTTTTCCAAAATCTATGAACTTCGCATGTTTTATCAATAGGATTAGGACANNTCTCCATCAATAAATAAGAAATCTAATTTTTCTTTTTTAAGGGATTTCTTTATGCTTTTGAAAGTGCTAGGAAGATGCGAGTCCTTACGCAATAAAATGATCTTCTGCTGGTCAGCTGCAAAACTCTTGAAAGCAGGTATCATCCATAAAGGATATCCTGCACCGAAATTCCCTCCTGGTAGATCAACACTTATTATTCTTGCATCTTTTGCAGCAACTTTTGAGAACAGCAGCAATGTTCCTCCTCTTGCAGTCCCTATCTCAAGAATATATTTAGGGGGATTTTTCTTCAAAAAATATAATAGCGATCTTATTTCAGACTTTACTTGCAATGGTTTAAGCATTGTATAATAGGACTTGAATGTAAATGCAAAAATCTCATTAAATGATCTTCTACGCATAATACGTATCTTAATCATTATCATTGGCAAGAGAATCAGAGGAATTATGTAATACTTAAAAGAAGTGCTTAATAATTCTTTAATTCCATGCTTTTGCAATATTTGATATGCTGACTTGAATATGCTCATAATGGGCTAGTTACATATTGATATTTAAAATTATCGGAAGCAGAAATCAGCATAAAACAATATTGATGCATCATATTTTACAACGCACTAGCTTCCCAACTTGTCAAGAACCACTGGTCACAGACCAGTGGCATGTTGCATCACAAGCAACATCGCGTGGTTCTTGACGCAAAGAAAAGCTTTACTTTTCTTGCGCACAAAATCCAAAGATTTTGTTGCGCTCAGCATGACACTAATCCAGCGGTTCTTGATCACACAGCATCCATTTTGACCACTAATCAGAGATTAGTGGAATGCTATTGTTTCAAA
>DUIB01000070.1 GCA_013330595.1 Candidatus Woesearchaeota archaeon
ATGAAAGAACAATCTGCCGGAGGAGTAATTTTAAAAGGGGATTTGGTTGTTGTTGTTGCACAACAACGTAACACTTATTCTTTACCAAAAGGTCATGTTGAAGGAGATGAAGAACCACTAGTAACTTCATATAGAGAAATTTACGAGGAAACGGGATTGAAAAAGGAAGATTTAATTTTTGTTAAGAAATTGGAGACTTATACGAGGCCAGATGGTCGTTCTGGTGCACCTAAAGATATACATATGTTTCTGTTTACAACAAAAAAAGAAAAACTTCATCCAATTGATAAAGAAAATCCTGATGCAAAATGGGTAGTGATAGAAAAGGTTTCAGAGAAATTGACATATAAAGAAGACAGAGAATTCTTTCTTAGGCATATTAAAGAATATAAACGTATTTAACTGAATATTATTGAAACTAATCAGTGTTGGTTTCCCAAAGTCTGAGATGTTGACCAAAGAGAGATGAGTTGTGGTTTTAGGACACAATTTTGAAACTACTTAAGAATAGTAAAATATATAAATAGAAGCATAATCTTCCTAATTATGCCATCGGTAAACATATATACCAATCAAAACAGAGTAAAGTCTTTAGAAAAAATTTTACCTGAGCTAAGGGACTATACTGCTCAGACGCTTTCTGGAAGAGAAAAAAAATTGGCAAGTGATGAAATAAGTTTAAGAGTAATCGTTCCTGAGGTAGCAATGCAAAAGGCAGATACTGAGATGGAAATTAAAGCATATCAATTTCAAGAAAGAATAGATAAACAAGATGATATCTGTTTATCAATACAAAATTATGTTCAAAATAAATGTCCTGGTGCAGGTTCTGTGTATGTATGGTTAGTATTAAGCCAATTAGGTCATAGTGCAAAAGATTGATTTGTTCTTAAGGTTAGTCTGTTAAAAGAACACAATTGAAATTAATAATTCTATTATTCAACATGATCTAATTCTTAATATGCTCAACCATAGAAGGATATTTCTTATAATTATTCTTATTCAGGTGAATCTTTGAATTGATCTTGTTATCGAATGCCTTCAATGAGCTTGTTAATTTTACGATCTTTTCTTTTACATTTTCACCATAGCTTATCTCTTTTGATAAGTAAAGTTTCCAGAAAAGTACTGGCCCTGCAGTATAGTTCACTGATTGAAGCATCATGTTCATTGTCTTTTTAATGAATAATTTATCCTTTAAGCTTCCGCTTGTGACTGACTTGAAGAGTATATCTAGTGCCCTGACTCCACTTGCTGGAGTAAAACTACGCTCTTTATGGGCATTAATATTTGCCCTAAAAATATTAGATATCATTGCTCCGGATTGCCTCATAATAGTAAAAGGAGTCATGTCCTCTCTAACTACGTAGAATCTTGATTCCTTGACATTCTGCCAGAAATCCCTAAAATTCTTGCCCTCTGCTAATGTATATGCATTGCCAGGATCATTAGTATGAGTATCACTCGCAGATGCAATGCCTTTATTGAATTGCTCAGCAATATATAATGTTAAATCATTAAGATTCTTAGGCCTGCCGGCATTAAGCTCAATAACATCAAAATAATTTTTTACTAGGCCCGGAATTGCCCTCCAATTAAGCTTTTCATTTGTTTCACACCAGAAAGGATGATTGTACATGTAATCAAGATCTTCCTGCCTTAAGAACCTGATAAATTCATCAAGATCCTGCTTTGATGCGAGATCCTCCAATATGGCAAGCTGTTCATTGTCTAATTGAAAAACATTGATATGCAATGCATGCAATGGTTTCTTAAAACTGATAAGATTTGCAGTCTTTGGAATAATAGTGATCTCAGCAGCAGGAATTACTTTTTGCTTTTTCCTTGACATCAAATAATTATATCCATTCAATGTATCATGATCAGATATCAATGGCATTAATCCGAGACTTTCCTGTTTTTTCACAAGCATTTCAGGGCTTGTCTGCTTGACATCAGGAACATCATAAGAGAAACTGGTATGGCAATGTGGATCTACTGCAAAATATCCCTGATGCTTCAGATCATTTGCAAATTCATTCAAGATGATTTTATGCTTATATTTCTTAATCACAAGGTCATATCATTATCATTATTTAAATATTTAATGGATTGATAAAGTTATTTTATATGTCAAAAATTGTTTTGGATAAAATTGTCGAGTTTTAACTCGTAGATACATCCAGCAATTTTTGATCATGATCAAGCCCAAGAAATCCGGTGATTTCTGGGCACAAAAATGTTTCACATTTTTTGTGAACTGCACGCTGTGGGCTTTAGCCCGCAGTTCTTGACATTTATGACATTGCCAGGCCCACATTGAATATATTATTGATTATGAGCCGATTTATTTGTAATAGATGATGTTTATTATAGTTCGCTAGCCGGTAATGTCATCGGAATAGACTAAAAAACTACCAAAATATTTATAAATAGCCCAAAGTTTCGGTATATTGAATAAAATGAAGATTCCTAAAACAATAAAAAGGCATTGCCCTTACTGCAAGAAGCATACAGAGCATACAGTTAGCTTGGCAAAGAAAAGAGGCCAAGGATCAGTGCATACATTATCTAGGTCATCAAAGACAAGATTAAGATTAAGAGGATCATGGAGAGGTTTTGGAAATCAGGGAAGATTCTCAAGACCACCAATAGGATCAAGAAAAATGTCTGGAAAAAAGCTGACTAAGAAGACAGATTTCAGATATACATGCAAAGTCTGCAATAAGCAGCATTCGCAAAAAGCTGGTATCAGAGCAAAAAAAGTTGAAATAATCTAGAGAAATAACGAGGAATTTATGGCAAAGATTCGTGAAACAACATCAAAATTCATTAAAGTCAGGTGCCCGAAATGCAAAAATGAGCAAAACATATTTGGCAAATCAGCCTCTGATGTAAGGTGTCTTGTATGTGGCAGAAGCCTGGCAAGTCCAACAGGAGGCAAAGCAAAAATAAAAGCCAGAGTCCTTGAGGTCTTAGAATAAAAATGCTTCTTAAAAGACAGGGCTTTCCAGAAGAGTCTGATCTTGTGATGTGCACTGTCACAAACATACAACATAATTCTGTTTTTGTTTCCATTCATGAATATGACAAGCAAGGCATGATAACAATCTCTGAGATTGCCCCTGGAAGAATAAGAAATATCAGGGATTATGTCCTAGAAGGAAAAGTAGTGATCTGCAAGGTTCTTAATGTCAATAAAGAGCGAGGTTATATTGATTTGTCATTAAGAAGAGTCTCTGAAGGTCAGAAAAGGACAAAGTCAGATGAGATCAAGCAGGAGCAGAAAGCAGAAAAAATAATTGAGATTGCGGCCCATGCATTAAAGATGGATTTCAAGCTACTTTATTCTCAGGCAGCTGATAAATTATTACAGCAATATTTTTATATTTATCAGGCATTTGATGATGTTGTAAATGGAACGGTTGACTTGAATGATTATTTTGATGCAAAAATTGCTGGGACTTTAAAAAAGACAATCTTTGAAAAGATAAAGCCAAAACAGATCATTGTTGCAGGAGACCTGACATTGAACCTTTGGGAAGAGAATGGAGTGGAGATTGTAAAAGATGCATTAATGTCAATTAAGGAATATCCGAATGCAAAAATATCATATTTAGGCGGTGGCAAATACAGAATACTTGTTACCGGTTCTGAATATAAATCGCTTGAAAAAATCTTAAAAGACAGTTCTGACAAAATAATTAATGTTATAAAAAAGCATAAAGGAAAAGCAGAGTACAATAGGGTAAAAAACATCTCTGCAGAGGCTGAATCATAAGTCATAGGTTATCATGAAACATATACTTCGATGTCCTAAATGCCATTCTTATGGATTAAAGCCTGAATGTGAATGTGGAGATAAAAGATTGCATTGCAAGCCTCCAAAATTGTCTGTAGATGACAAATACGGAAAATATCGAAGAATGGCAAAGGAAAGTGCCAACATCAATAAAGAGTCTGTTGATGAAGATCAATAGTGGTAAGCGACAAAAGTTTTTGGTAATAATTTAGCATCTCGAGACTCAGAAGTTATTCTGAGTGCTTGCTCGAACATGCAATAAAATTGCATGATTCGAAGATGCTAAATTACCAAGCATTTAAGTCGCTTACTATAGATGTTAATTATCATTCTCGGATAGTTACTATGTTTTATAAATATATTTCTTGTTTATAGTAATGGTGATGTTATTGGACAATAGAAATGGCCAGATTAGTATGGAGTATATTCTTATCACTGGATTCTCTTTGCTTATTGCAATTCCTTTAGTCTTGGTGTTTTTCCAACAATCACGAGAATTTAATGATGAAATTACAGTTCAGCAGGCTAACAAGGTTCTTGATGAGATGCTTGTGGCTTCTAAGACTGTCTATTATCTTGGTGAGCCATCGCAAAAGACAGTCAATGTATATTTTCCACAATTTGTCAATAGCGCTGAATTCAGAGATGGATATTTTGCATTAGAAATTCATTCAGGATCATTTACATATAAATTATATAGGAATGCACCTATCAACTTTGCAGGGAACATTTCAACAACCCCCGGGCTTCATGTTTTAAGAATATGGGCAGAAAATAATTCTGTTTATATTCAGCCAAGCACGCAATGAAATACTCTAAATCACAAATGGCTCTTGAATTTGTGCTGTTGTTAGGTTTCTTAATCATAATGATGACTGTAATTATCATTCTTGTTTTTCAGGTAAATAGGGAGAAAGTAGAGGAAAAAATTGATATTAAGATGAGGGATTTTGCCATTACTGTTCAGAATGAAATCATTTATGCATCAGAGATGAATCTTGGATACAATAGAGAGTTCACATTACCAGATGAAGTTGAAAATACAGCATATAATATATCAATACTTGGCAATAATCAAATCTATTTGATTTATAATAATAGATCCTATTACTATAAGATACCTGAAGTAAATGGCGACTTAAGGATTGGAAGCAATAAGATAATTAAGACAGAATCTCAAATAATCTTAAATCCTGGCTAAAAGCACAAAATGTCTAATAACAAATCACAAACATGGACTATTGAGTTTATCCTGGCATTTTTAATATTTAGTGCAGCATTCATAATGTCAATAAAGACAATAGTGAATATCTATGGTAATGATGATCTGTCACTAGTTATAAAAGAGGCTGAGCTGATATCAGAACAGCTTACATCAGAAGGCTATCCCTCAAATTGGGATAATGATACTTTGATAAGAATAGGATTGATGAGCAATGGCTCTTTGAATCCTGAAAAATTGAATAGATTTTATAATTTGAATTATAATTATGCAAAATCCAGTTTTGCAACTCAATACAATTATTTTGTGTTTTTCAGCAATAGCAATGGAAATCTACCATTGTTTTATTATGCAAATGACTCATTGACAATTGAACAAGGATGTGGTTCTGGATACAACAGTATTGTTAAAAGTTATGACACTGAATGTAAATTTGATAAATCAGGTTTGACATATGATGATTTTGTGGCGATGAAAAGAATTACAGTATACAACTCCACATTGGTTGTTTTGAATATCTGGGTCTGGAAATGAAAAGAGAAATTAATAAAAAAATACCTAGGAATGGCTATTATTTTATTTTCGATGCATTATTTGCAGCGATACTATTAGTCTCAGGTCTTATTGTATTAAGCCAGTATTCAGGAAGGCAGAACTATGTAAATGACATTGATTTCATATCAAAGGATTTGCTATCATCATTAAGTTCAATAAGGATTTATGAGTACAACGAATCATACAGGAATAACAGTTTTATTGTGAGTGAATTAAATAATGGAGACATAGTAAACCCTCAAAATACAGTATTAGAACAGATTGGTGAGTATTGGGCAAGAGATGAGATTGATAAGGCACGCACATTGATCTCTGAAGTCTTAAAAGATGTGAATTTGACATATAATATTGAGATATCTGCGTTAAATGCCTATAGGACAGAGTATGATATATTGTATTTGAATAATCTTACTGATAGTAAAAAGGATCTCATCAGCTCAAGAAGAATGATATCTGGAATAGAGAAAGGCAAGCCTTTGAGTGGATCATCAAGCAGTGCATACTTAAAAAAAGTCTTAAATAAGAAGATATTCTCCTATGCGTATTTTGGCGGATTTATCGGCCAGGGCAATATTACAGTTCCTTTAACACTTCTTGAGGATTATAATAGCTCAAGACTTATGTATGCAGTGCTAAAAATCTCAACACCAGGCAATTTCACGTTATATATCAATGATCAGCAATGTTTAGGTGTCTTCAATGGAACCAATAATATTTCAAGCGATGCTGTCTTGTTATGGAATGTCACATCCTGCAGAGATTTTTTGAAACCAAACACTAACAATGTAAGTATAAGATTTATAGGTGAACTATCCACATCATTTGTTGCAGGAGGATTTTTCAAAGCATCATACTCTACAGATTCCCTGACAGCAGCTAGCCAGGATGGATATAAAAGATATTATTTTCCAGACATATATGGCATAATTAATTTATATGATGCAATATCTGCCCAAGGAATTATCCAGAACTGGACACTTAACCTCACTTTCTATAATAATTACTCTACATATTTTAATTTCGGGAATGATACGCTATTTATGGTATCTGGTAATGATACAATCCAAAACCTGGTATTTTATGGGATCAACCAAAATCTGCCAGAAAAGCCAATACCTATCAGATTAGGCATACAAAATTTCAGCAATGTCACCCGCCTTAATTATGGCGTGTCATCTGATATATTCTTGATAACTGATGTTTCAGGGAGCATGGGAGAATGTATTGGCAGTGTCTGGAATTGTACTTATCAATATCAAAAATTGAGAAATGGGCAGTATTTTCCAATAAGTTGCATAGTAAACAATCAGAATCTATGCAACGGCAATCCTGACAATCCCTGCGGTGGTGCACCATTCTATAGGGGCAGAAATTATGCAACAAACTGCAATCAGTCCAGGCTTGATGTGGCTCAGGCTGCAGATATTAATTTTGTTAATAGCATATTTAATAATTCATTATTGCATAATATAGGATTAGTGGATTTCTCAAGCAGCGCGCATGCCATTACCTCTTTAACTAGTAATGCTGCTCTTCTTATAAATGAGATAAATACTTATGTAGCAAGCGGTGCAACCTGTTCTTGTTGCGGCATTAATAGGGCAAAAGATGCTTTGATGAGCTCTGCAAATAAAAAATATCTGATATTTCTAAGCGATGGTGATCCTACGTATTACTGCAAGAATTTATCTGATTATGAAGGCTCAAGTGTCTGGGGCGGAGATTTCACTGGTGGATCTAGCAGTGAATTGGATAGAAACTGGACTATCCTTGCAGGTCAGGATGCGTGTAATGATAATATTACTGTTTATACAATAGGTTTCGGTACTGGGATGAGTGCTCAGGGTATTGACACTATGATGAGGACTGCATGCAATTCCTCTTTGTATTATAATGCTACTGACACGTCTCAACTTGATGCTATATTTAGAAACATATCTAGAGATGTTGCATTATCTGCAAATTTTTCTTCACAAACAGTTATTGTTACAGGAAATTATACTCCTTCAAGATTATATGGCACATCATACATCGATATCTATTATGATGCAGTAATCGATAATATTAGTCAGGCAAATAAGATCTCTGTTGCCAGGGAAAGCTCGCAATTCAATGGTTGCAAAGCAAATGTATTTATCCCATCAGATGTTGAGGTGACAGAGGCCTTTGTTACATCTTATTCAGGAAATTATTGGACAAAGAACCTGACTGTCAATGATTTTCTTGTATTCAATTTAGCAGATTATGGGGCTGAATATGGCAGATTAGGAGACCCTTTTCTGATTGAAGTGCCTTCTGTGATTGTCCAGTCTGGAGAATATAGTAATATAACAATAACAGTCGGCGATAATAACACTGACATTGCCAACTGCTCAAATAATAATACATTCATTTACACATTCCTTGTGAATTCTACTGTATCCAGATCTTCAGTATTGTCTGGCAGCCAGGGATGCAATTGGACAATACAGTTTGATGATGGTTCTATCTCAAATTCCTTAATACCTACGGATTATAATGGAAATTATACTTGTTATTACAATACAACCGGTGTAAATTATAAGAATTATGATGCATATGATGTCTCTGTTTATGATATGCTGGATCAATTAGATTTTGATAATGATGGGCGTGTTGACATAAATCTGGAAGTAGAAGATTTAGAGGTTATTGTTACTTCAATTGAATCAGTTCCTTATCTTTGGGGACCTTCAATCATTGAGATAAGGGCATGGAAATGATATTAAGTGATTGATGATGAAAATGCTATTCAACAATAAAGCAATGTTCTATCTTTTTACAGTTATAGTATTTTTAGGAATGATGTTATTGATTGTTTACACTTATCAGAGCTTCACAATGAGGCAGGTGCAAGAGGCAGTTAGCTCAAGATTAAGGACAATGGATGATTTTGTTGATAATTTCCATAATGATCTTGACAGATCAATATCTATCTCAGCCACAAGGGCTATGATAAGCTTAGAGGATTATGTATCTAGCAATGAGGAATTTTTTGACAGCAAATCCGCGCTTGATCAATCATTTAAAGAAATATTTGTGAATGGTACAATCAATGGGAATCAAGTGGTATTGATGGAGAATTCAAGCTTTAAGAACTATTCAAAAAAGGTTATGGCCAGTGCATCAGCAATAGGATTTTATTTCAATGTTACAATAAATGATGTTTCACTTGATCAATCAGACCCGTGGAATATTGATGTTCATATTAACGCTTCGGTATTCTTAAATGATTCGCAATCGACTGCTTATTGGATTTATGACAAGAGTTTTTTTACAAAAGTAAGCATAGAAGGCTTAAGGGATCCATTATATGGAATCTATACCCAGGGAAAATTTCAGAATGCAATAAGAAGAACTAATATTAGCAATTTTGTAGTAGGGCAGGACACTTCTGGATTATTAATGCATATAAATAATAGCTATTACTATGAGAACAGCAATGCACCCTCGTTTCTTATGAGATTTTACAATGACATTAATGCCAGTAGTAATGGCATTGAAACAATAATCAATATTCCAGTTTTATTTAGCCAAGGATTTGATATATATCCAGAAAAGCCAGTCATTGATTATCAATATTATATCGATTCATATATTGCAGAATTATGCAATTTCCAGAACATGCCTAATTGGTTCAAGATAAAGGATGAAGAATTAAATAAATATAATTTAAGCACACTGAATTATACCTCATGTTAAAACTTCAGGAAATGAAGAGCAAATAAGCGTAAACTGTAAGATGATAATTAACAAAACCACAGGAAAGAGGATTGCTGAAAATGAGAAATATTGCAATAATATTTTTTCAATGGCCACTGGCCTGATGTTCAGGCATAAAGATTCAGTGAAAGCCACCGGATGGATATTCTTGTTTGACAGCATGCAGAAGATATGCATTACAATGCTTTTTGTTTTTTTTGAGATAGAAATAATATTTTTGGATTCAAAATTCAGGGTTTCAGATATTAAAAGTTTAAAGCCTTTCCAGAACTATTGCAGTCCGAAACAGGCAAAATATGTCATTGAGTTAGAAAAAGGCGTGATAAAAAAATCAGGCATAAAAATCGGGCACAAAATATTTATAAGAAACAGGAAACTATATAAATGAAACATCCAATAAATGCACAATTGGCGAGTATTGGGTCTTCTAAAAAAGAGGTAAAATGGCAGAACTAAATACGGGTGTTGATAAGCTTCTTGAACTTGTTAAATCCAAGAAAAAAATATCTATTGCTCAAGCAAGCAGCATATTAAAGCAAAAACCTGATCTTGTAAGAGAATGGGCAGATTTTTTAGAAGATGAAAATAAGATATATATTGACTCAGGATTCTCTGTTGATATTCTTCTTGATGCTGACTATGCTGCACAGCAAATGCCTAAAAAATTTAAGCTTATAGCTAAGCCAGTTGAACAAGCTAAGCCTGTATTGATTAAATCTGACCTGAAAAAGAATCCTGATATAAAGATAATTGATGAGTATTCTTATAAGTTTAAGGATATCAATATTGATGTTGTTGTGATGAAGAAAAAGGGAGAGTTTGTCTTATTGTATGACCTGTTTGTATCAAGCATTAGCGCAACCACAGAATTTGTGTTGGAGAAAATAAGACAAGAGCTTGTTGACAAGATAAGCCTTGGCTTCAGTGATATAACTGATAAAAAGAAATCAAGATTCATAGAGGATAAATTCGAGCAAGCAATTAAGATAATGATTGATAAATATTTCATTGACGCTGATGCTCAGACAAAGGATTTCTTGTTTTCATATCTTGTAAGCAAAAGCCTTGGATTAGGAAATATTGACCTTTTGATGAGTGATGTCAATCTTGAGGAGATAGTAATAAATCAAGCCCAAGAGCCAGTATGGATTTATCACAGGAAACATGGATGGCTCAAGACAAATGTGACATTGAAAGATGAGGAGCAGATAAGGCATTATGCATCAATGATTGGCAGAAAGATAGGAAGACAGATCAATGTTCTTGAACCATTGCTTGATGCTCATCTTAATGAAGGGGATAGAGTCAATGCAACATTAAGTCCAATATCCACAAGAGGAAATACTATTACCATTAGAAAATTTGCCAAAGATCCTTGGACAATAACTAAAATGCTTAAATCCAGCACTATCAGCTATGATGCGGCAGCAATTATGTGGATGGCTATACAGTATGAGCTTTCAGCAATAATTGCGGGCGGAACTGCTTCCGGAAAAACCTCTACTTTGAATTGTCTAGCAAACTTTTTTCCCCCAAACCAAAGAATAATCAGTATCGAGGATACAAGAGAATTGCAGCTTCCAAAATTTCTTCATTGGGTGCCATTGAATACCAGATTGCCAAATTCTGAAGGNNGATAGAATTTTGGTCGGAGAGGTAAGAAGGCAAAAAGAGGTGGAAACATTATTTGAGGCTATCCACACAGGACATTCCTGTTACGCAACATTCCATGCAAATACTGCTCAAGAAACTGTTGAAAGACTCACTAATCCACCAATAAATGTACCTAAACTCATGCTTCCAGCAATATCGATAATACTAATACAGTTCAGAAACAGAAGGACTGATGTGAGAAGAACATTCCAATTGGCAGAAATACTTCCAGACAGCAAAGCAAAGGTATTGATGCAATATGATCCAAAAAAGGATATTCTTAAGAAATCAGGTGTGAGCTCATCCTTGTTCAATACATTGTCATTATACACAGGATTTTCAAGACAAGAAGTTAGCAGGGTTTTATCAAAAAAAGTCGAGATATTGAAATATATGGTGAAAAATGATATTCTTGATATTGATATGGTTGGAAGAATAATGGCAGAATATTACACTGATCAAGATAATCTTCTGAAGTATGTGAGGTCAGGAAAAAAATTCTAAAATGCAACTCTATAAGACTATTGCCAAGAGGTATCCTGAATTAAAAGCTGTACTTATGAGAGCTAATATGGCTATGAATCCTGAGGAGTATGTTAAAGAGACTGTTTTTTCTGCTGTATTCGCTTCATTGGCTTTAGTGTTTATTATATTCATGTTCACTAAGTCATTCTATGTATTCTTATTTTTTCCAATACTTGTTGTTGTTCTATTTTTCTATATGGTGAATAGGGCTTATTTTAGGATTAAGAAGCTTGAGAAGATGATAGCAAGAGAGGTTGTGTTTGCCGGAAGATTTCTAATCATTGAATTGGAATCAGGCATTCCATTGTATAATACTTTTGAAAATATAGGATTTAATTACAGATATGTTGGCATTTATTTCTCTGATATTGTTGAAAAAGTAAGACTTGGGACAAGCATTGATGATGCCATAAATGACACTATAGAAATATGTCCGTCTGATAATCTAAGGAAGCTTTTATGGCAAGTGCTTAATTCAATAAATACAGGTGCAAACATAGGCTCAGCCTTAAACAGCGTGCTTGAGAACATTGTTCGAGAGCAGAATATAGCAATGAAGGAATTTGGCAATAAGCTTAATCCTATGGCAATGTTCTATATGATGATTGCTGTGATCATCCCTAGTTTGGGTGTAACAATGCTTATTGTCTTTTCATCATTCATGAATATTCATATCAGTCTTTTGATACTTATAATACTGGCACTGGCTATTGGATTCATGCAATTCATGTTCCTGATGATGATAAAGAACTCAAGACCTAATGTTGATTTTTGAAAATGAAATTTTGGAAAAAAGAGTTTAAGAAGGTTGAAACAGAGGAAGAGAAGTTAAAGAAGATATTTATCCATGAGACTAAAAAAGTCAAAGTTGATATAAAGGCAAAAGGTTTTCTTAAGGATTCATTGAAAAAAGCAGGATATGATGTTGATTACAAAAGATTGAAAAAAAAGGTTTTTGATTACATTATTTACATAACATTCTTTTTGAGTTTTGCCACTATAATCTATTCAGTATTTGCTTTAACAGTCTCTAGGATGATTGTTTTATTATTGATTGTATGGATACTGGGATTTCCGCTGATGTGGCTAATTGCATGGCTTATAGTTTATTTTTATTTGGATATGCAGAAATACAAGAGGCGAAAGGAACTTGAGGAGGTTTGGCCAGAATATCTGCAATTGGTGGTTGCAAACATTAATGCCGGAATGCTTATTGATGTTGCATTATGGAGTGCTGTAAAGCCTCGTTTCAAGGTACTGGCTAAAGAGATTGAAGAGGTTGCAAAACAGACATTGACAGGGAAAGATCTGTCTGATGCATTAAGGGAATTTGCTGACAAGTATGATTCAGCAATGCTCCAGCGAACTGTAAGCTTGCTTATTGAGGGCATGAATTCCGGCGGGAAAATAGCTGTTTTATTGAATAAAATTGCACTTGATATACAGGATACAAAGATAATGAAAAAAGAGATGTCAGCATCTGTAATGACATATGCAATATTCATAACTTTTGCAACAGTGGTTGCAGCTCCTTTTCTTTTTGGATTATCAACGCAATTATTGATTGTTATACAGAAAATCATAGGAACATTGAGCCAAACAAGCACTGCAACAACGTCATTTATCACCTTCCAGGCAGAATCTGTAAAGATTGCTGACTTCAAAATATTTGCCTATGTTATGCTCGGAATAACAAGCTTCATGTCAGCATGCCTTATTGGAACTATAAGGAAAGGATCTATAAAGGACGGATTGAAGTTTATACCGATATTTGTTATAAGCACTTTATTGATATATTTCATTTCATCAATGCTGTTAGCATCATTATTAGGAAGTTTAATATAGTGAATATTACACCTTAATTAGCGAAATATTTATAAATAAGTGTGCTCATAGATGATAAAAATACATTCATGGAATAAATTATATAAAATAATTATGGAATATTTTGAGGTGAAATGATGAAAAAAGCACAAGCAGCTTTAGAGTTCTTAATGACATACGGTTGGGCAATACTAGTTGTACTTGCAGCAATCGGTGCCTTAGCATATTTTGGAGTATTAAGCCCAAGCAATTTTCTACCAAGCAAATGTACAGCTGGTGTGGGAATGGCATGTTTAGGTCAGCCTGAACTTGATCCTGCTGCTAACCAAGTGGCATTTGTTGTTCAAAATGGAATTGGAGGAGATTTATTTGTTAATGGAGGTAATGTTACAGGATCTGCAGCATGTGATAGTCTTACAAGGTTTTGCAGAGGAAGAGGAGTACTTTCAGGAGCTGGTTGTACTGTTGCTGAAGCAGAAGATATTCCTGCAGCAGGCGGAACTGCTGGTGTAGTTACAGATGGAGAGGTATTTACTGTGGTTGCTACAGGAGCAGCTTGCGTACCGACAACATCGAATACATTTAAAGGAGACTGGGAATTTGCATATACTGATCCACAATCAAGCTTTGCAAAGACTATAGTAGTTTCAGTGTCAGCAAAGGAATAATTTTTTTTTCATTAACTTTTTAAAGTTCTTTTTTTTATCCTGATTTAGGGGTGTTAGTACGAAGGTTGATTATCAATTCTAAGGGTATTATTGATCGCTATCCTAAATAATCTGTGCATTAGCAATGCACAGTTCTGTGCATTAGCAATGCACAGTTCGAAACATTTAAAAATAAGACAGTATATCACTAAATATGCTTTCGCAAGAATCTATTGAAAAGGTTGTTTTAGCCCAGAAAGAGATGTTCACAATTAAGGAGAAGATCATAGATAGGGAATTGATGCAGAGGATCAAGCTCCAGAATAAGTTCGCTATCATAATCTCCGGAATAAGACGCAGTGGTAAAAGCACTCTTATGAAAAGTATAGCAAAGAAGATTGATAAAAGCTATTATATCAATTTCGAAGATCCAAGACTAGTAGGTTTTGAATTGAGCGATTTTGAAAGACTAGAGATTGCTTTCAAAAATGTGTATGGGGAGTCAAGATATTATTTTTATGATGAAATTCAAATAATAGAAAAATGGGAGTTTCATATAAGAAAATTATTAGATCAGCAAAAATATGTAGTAATAACTGGCTCTAATGCTTCTTTGTTAAGCAGAGAACTTGGAACAAAGCTTACTGGCAGGAATTTACGATATGAAATATTTCCATTTTCATACAATGAATACCTAAAATTCACAAATAAGCAAAGTGGGTTGGCAAGCTTTAAAGATTACTTAAAAATTGGAGGCTTCCCAGAATATATACTTTTGAGTGATAAGAGAGTTCTTAATGATCTGCTATCAGATATATTGCAGAGAGATATTGCGGTGAGACACAAAATAAGGAATACAAGGCAGCTGAATGAGTTATCTGTATTCTTAATAACCAATGTTACAAAGGAATTTTCTTATAATAATCTAAGAAAAATGTTTGATTTAGGCTCAACTAACACTGTTTCGCAATACATATCATTTTTAGAGGACAGCTATCTATTATTTACATTATCAAAATTCGATTATTCCCTGAAAAAACAGGCTGTAAATCCGAAAAAGATATATGTTATGGATAATGGATTGATTATACAGAACAGCAAATCATATACTGTGGATCTAGGAAAACTTCTGGAGAACATGGTTTTTATAAATCTTAAATCAAATCAAAAAGATGTATTCTATTATAAAGGTGTTAGCGAATGCGATTTTGTTATAAGAGAAGGATCAAAAATTGATGCAGCATATCAGGTTTGCTATAAATTGGATGATTTGAACAAAAAAAGAGAGATAGATGGATTATTAGAAGCAATGAGAAAATTTAATCTTAAGGAAGGGACGATATTGACATATGATCAGCAGGATGAATTTATTATAGAAAACAAGAAAATATTTATAATACCTTTATGGAAATGGTTAACTAAAGAGGTGTTAGCATGAAGATCACTAAATTATTTGCAAGGCAGGTTCTGGATTCAAGAGGCAATCCTACTGTTGAAGTAGAGGCTTATTTCAATAATTATTTGGGAAGGGCAATTGTTCCTTCTGGAGCATCAACAGGTAAATATGAGGCTCTTGAATTGCGTGATGGAAAAAGGGATTATCTTGGCAAATCAGTATTGAAAGCTGTGGATAATGTTAATAATGTCATTGCTAAAAAGCTAGTTGGAATGGAATTTCTTGATCAAAGGGCTGTTGATGGTTTCCTGATCAAATTAGATGGAACGCCTAATAAGTCTAAGCTGGGAGCTAATGCTATTCTTGGAGTAAGCATGGCTGTATGTAGATTAGCTGCAGTTGTCAAACAAAAATATTTATATGAGTATATTGGAGAGCTTTCAGGAACTGATAAAAAGAATTTCAGGATTCCAATACCTTTTTCTAATATAATAAATGGAGGCAAGCATGCTGGATCATCATTAAAAATGCAAGAGTTCATGATAACTGCATTTAATGTCAACAGTTTTAAGGATGCTGTAAGATTGACTTCTGAAACATATCATACTCTAAAGAAATTAATAGAGGAAAAATATGGAAAATCAGCTGTTAATGTAGGTGATGAAGGAGGCTTTGCTCCGCAATTAAGCAGGCCTGAAGAAGCTTTAGACCTGATAACAGAAGCAATCAAGAAAGCAGGCTATAAAAATAAGATAAAGATAGCAATAGACTGTGCAGCATCAGAATTCTATGATCCAGCAACAGGAAATTATGTTATGGACAAGCCTTACTCAAAAGATGAGATGATTGAGTATTATTTAAGATTGATAAAGAGTTATGATATAATAAGCATTGAGGATCCTTTTGATCAGGATGATTTTGAAAGTTTTAAAAAATTAACTGAAAGGACAAAAATAAGGATTATTGGAGATGATCTGCTTGTGACAAATCCTTCTAGAATACAGACAGCAATAAATGCAAAACTATGCAATGGGTTGCTGCTGAAATTGAATCAGATCGGGACAGTAACAGAAGCAATAGATGCAGCAAAACTTGCATTAAATGCAAAATGGCGAGTCATGGTTAGCCATAGATCAGGAGAGACAGAAGATACGTTTATTGCAGATCTAGCAGTCGGTTTAGGATGCGGGTTGATTAAACTTGGAGCTCCATGCAGATCTGACAGAACAGCTAAATACAATCAACTTCTTAGAATAGAAGAGAATAAGATAAAGTATGGGATATGAAACCGGATAATGTCTATTAAACGAATGATTTATATATAACCTTGTTCTTAATGTTTTTTGGTGATTCCTATGATTTG
>DUIB01000018.1 GCA_013330595.1 Candidatus Woesearchaeota archaeon
TTACGATTTCCGTTAATTTTTTATACGTCAGAAATACCACTCATCTATGATGAGTGGAAAAGCCATGCTTATCCTTCTGATATACATGGACTGGTATTTCTGATCGTGATCAAGAACAAACATGATTGCTAGCAATCATGCCACCGGTCTTTGACCGGTGGTTCTTGACAAGATCTTTATTCGACTCATATAATAGGCTTAACACTGGATCTTTTTTCATTTCTATATCGTCTTTTAATAACTGATTAAACAATTGTTGCAATGCTATTGCTGCAGCTAAAAGTGCTCCACCAATAATTAATGCTTTACTAGTCATGTGATCTTTCTTTTTCCATCGATCCCAAAATGCCATACCTTCCTCCTTTCACAGCATATATTTAAATTTTTACTTTTTGAGGCTGATCAATCCAATAATGTAGGCAATGATCAATAATACGAAGCTTGCTATTATATTCTTGAATATCAATGCTCCTGCAAGGAATGCAATAACAACAGCTCCTGATCCTATTAAGCCACCTTTTTTGTATATTTTGATCAATGTTAATACTGTTATTATCATAATCAGTGTTGGAAGTATTATAAATAATGTTTTAAGCACAGAATGAATATTGGAGAATATTGGTTGTAGAAATTTTATGATCTCTTCTTCTGGGCTGATGCCTATTGCCAGCCATATTCCGTTAAGAAATCCGAAGCCAATAACGAATTTCTTTATGATATTTGATGCCATATATAATGCTTTATTTTGTGTCTTTAAATAATTTACTTTGTTAATTCATATATTTTAATTAATTCCTTTTTAGTATAAGGTAATGTAAATGAGTCTTCTCTTGTGAAGCCGTATTCTTTTGTAGGATTCATAATTTTATCACATCCTTCCTTTATGATGGCTTCTGTAATTATCTCCTCTAAATAGTAATCTGGTTCATATTCGATCGGATAAATAAAACAATATCCGATTATTTTGTATTCTGTTATTATGTTAGATTTGTAATCAATTAAGATACGGTTAAATTGGTTATAGTATAATTTTTTAATATTTTTCACAATCCATCCCTTATTTATGGAGTTTTCTTTATCGCCAGTTTCATTCATGCTTTTAGAGTAGTCAATGCATATTTTTAAATCTATCTTTTCTTAGTGATAAATTTATAAATTCATCTGATTAAGAATTGTGTATAGGTGGTTTAGGTGTATGAAGCAATTATCTTGATAGTGCTAATAATGTTTTCAGCATTCTTTTCAGGATATGAATCAGCAATATTATCTTTGAGGATCTCCAGGATCAGAGAGCTTGTTAAGAAAAAAGTCAGGAATGCAAGGCTTGTAGAGAAATTCAAGCAAGACCAGCATAAGACTATTATTACATTGCTTGTTGGAAATAATATAGTCAATATTACAGCTTCTGCTCTGGCAACTAAGATGACTTTTGATTTCTTGGCAAAATATAATATTCAGGCAGCTTTAGGTATTGCTATTGCTACTGGTATTATGACTTTCTTATTATTGATTTTTGGAGAAATTACTCCAAAGACATTGGCAATGAAAAAAGCAGAACAATTTGCCTTATTCGGAGCAGGAATTTTTAAGTTAATCAGTATAATCCTAACACCGTTCAGAATGCTCTTCGAAGCTATTGCTTCGCTTATATTAGGAATTTTTGGGATATCATTAAAGGAATCTAGCTATTATACTGCGGGTGAATTAAAGGAATTTGTTGAGATGAGCCATGAAGAAGGTGCTATAAAGGAAAGCGAAAAGGAAATGATACATAATGTTCTGGATTTTAATGTGGTAAATGTTAAAGAGATAATGACTCCATTAAGCAAGGTTGTTGCAGTTGATGCTGACGAGACAATAAAGGATATTATAGTGCTGTTGGTAAAGGATAATTTTTCTAGGATCCCTGTGTACAATAATCATATTGAGGATATGATAGGTGTCATATTCATAAAAGACCTATTGCCATACATTGAGAGACAGGAGACAAATATTAAATTGAGAGATATTATGAGAAAGATAGTTCATATCCCCAGCTCCAAAAAAATCAATACACTGTTTCATTATTTCAAGAACAAGAAAGAGCATATTGCAGTTGTTGTCAATGAATATGGAAACACTCTCGGAATTGTTACAATGGAAGATGTTCTTGAAGAGCTTGTTGGCGAGATACAGGATGAGAGTGATGATGCGGATGAGAATAACATAAAAAAGATTGACGAGAACACAATCCTTGTTCCTGGATCAACCAACATCGATGATATTAATGAACTGCTCCATATGTCTATAGATGATCATGAAGGCTCTTTCCAGACAGTTGCAGGGATGATAATGTATTATTCTGGGAAGATACCGAAAAAAGGCCATGTACTGAAGATTAATAGCTTAACATTCACAATAATTGATTCTGATCATAAGAAGATTGAGAAAGTCAAGATAGAAAAGATATCCTCTAGCTTTAAGAAGGATTTGATCCATAGCACTCATAAGATTTTTAAGTAAATTTTATAAACAAACTGGAATTCTTTAAATCATGGGAATATATGATGATATGCTTAAGCATAATGAATCCTTGTTCAGGAATGAATATGCACTAGATTATAGTTTTCTTCCAAAGGCTATTCCTTACAGGGAAAGCCAGCAAAAATTCATTGCATCCTGCATAAAACCATTGATTAATGACCATAATGGCAGGAATGTGCTTATTCATGGGCCTCCAGGAGTTGGAAAGACAGCTGCATTAAGGCATCTTGTTAAGGAGCTTAATGAAAGTGATGAGTTTTCTGATAAATTATCTATTATTTTTGTGAATTGTTGGCATAAGAATACAACATACAAGGTTGTTCTGGACTTATGTGATGAAATAGGTTATGCTTTTGTTCAAAATAAGAACACTGAGGATCTGATAAAGATCCTCGCTCAAATAATCAATAAGAAATCAGCAATATTTATTTTTGATGAGATTGACAAGGCAGAGGATACAGATTTCCTTTACATATTATCAGAACAGATCTATAGGAAAAGCATTTTCCTCGTGACAAATTATAAGTCATGGATGCTTGAGCTTGATGATAGGATAAGAAGCAGATTAATGCTTGAGCAGATTGAATTCCCGCAATACACTAAAGAGGAAATGTTCGGGATCTTGAAACAAAGAGTGGAACTTGCATTACAGGAAAACTGTATAAATGATAATGTTATTGGATCAATTGCATTAAAGGCATCTGAATTAAAAGACATAAGAATAGGATTGTTTTTATTAAGGGAATCAGCATTGATTGCAGAAGAAAAAGCCTCAAGGCAGATAAAGCAAGAGCATGTTGATATTGCAATAACAAAGATCAATCAATTCACAATAAAAAATACAGATGAGCTCGATGAAGAGGCAAAAAACATTCTTAAGATCATTAAAGACAATTCTGGAAAAAAGATTGGTGATCTGTTCAAGGTCTATGAAAAAGCAGGAGGAAAATCCTCTTACAAAACATTCCAGAGAAAGATCAACAAATTAGATGAAGGAAAATTCATCTCTCTTGAAAGGACATATGCAGGCGGCAATACAACAATTGTGAATAAGAAGTTGACTGAATATTGATTGTTATTCTAATTTCTCTTCGCTTCGCATCATTATCTTGCAGCATTCCTCTATTGCTCCAAGTTTCTCTGATGCAGATCTTATATTTTGCTGTGCTTCTTCTATTTGTTTCTTTCCTGCTTCTATTGATGATTTTGCCGAATCCTCTAACAATGCTGCTGATTCTTTTAACTTATCTAGATACTCATTCAGAACTCTCAATGCATTCTCAACATTTGGCTTTGTTGTTTCGCTGACTTCTTTTATATGATTGTTTATAACGTCTAGTGCTTGATGTGTTTTTCCTTCATCGAGCAATGATATTGCCATATGAAGATTTTCTTTTTGCTTTATCAGCTGGAACATTTTCCCTTCCAATTAAGGTATATTATTGGATACTTTATATCTTATTTACAGCAATATGTATCTATTAGATTATATAGTTTATCATATTTTGTGCTTGATCCTGCATTAGACACACTGGACATCTGGCCACAGGGTATTTAAATCTTTGATATTATGATCTATTGCGCGGATGGAGGTACTATGATGGAAATCGAATTAGGAAAACATGATGACCCTGAATACATCGAGATGTCAGAAATCGTTTATGTACAATCTGTGATACATCAGATAAATACTATAACACCGATTTCTGATCATGATCAAAAACTAGGGCTTCAGCCCGTAATTTTTGACAGGCTGTTCCATTCATTGCTGGGGGTTTAAGATGAATAAAAGAATAATGGATCTGTTGGAATTGTATGAAGGAAAAGAATTCATTAATGAAAGATCAGAAGAACTTCTGATTTAAATTTTTTTATTTTCAATATCTGAAAAATTCTTTTTTTCAGTATTTGAAAACGCAGTTTTCAATACATTTTTAAATAAATTCTTATTGCCTGTTTTTATGATTGTCTTAAATCTAGATGAATACAACATCCATAAGAAAATTATTCTCGATGAATTAAAAAAAACAGTATTTGTATATCCTACTGATACTATCTATGGCCTCGGATGCAATGCTACCGATGAAAAAGCTGTTGATAAACTTAGAAAAATTAAAAACACTAAACATCCTTTCTCTATAATTGTTCCGAACAAAGATTGGATCTATGACAATTGCACCGTTAATGAAGAGGCTGAGGAATGGATAAGAAAGCTTCCTGGCCCATACACATTAATTTTGAGACTAAAAAATAAAAAAGCAATTGCTAACAATGTCCATAACATGAAAGATAATCCAACTATTGGCATAAGGATGCCTAATCATTGGTTCTTGGCAGTTGTTTATCAATTAAAATTTCCTATTGTTACAACTTCAGCAAATATTTCTGGAAGAGACTTCATGACAGCATTGGATGATCTTGATCCGATAATAAGAAATAATGTGGATTATGTGTTTTATGAAGGCCCTAAGAGAGGATGTCCTTCATCAATAATTCATCTTGAAGGTCCTATAATAAAGATTCAGCAAAGAAAAGAGAAATGCTCATCTGTAAAGATTGATTTTCCTTTAGAAGAGATCAAATTAAGCCAGGAATAAAATGAAAATACTTTCTGCAGGAGACTTGCACGGAGATATTGGATTAGTCAAGAAATTAGCTGCAAAAGCAGAAAAAGAGAATGTAGATATTGTAATCTTATGCGGAGACCTTACTGAAGGTGATGAGAAGACAGATAATATCATAGGACAATTTCTTAAGAAAAATAAAAAGGTCTTGATAGTTCCAGGAAATCATGAAAGCCCTGCAACAGCTGACTTCCTTGCACAATTTTATGGGATAAAGAACCTTCACGGATATTCAGTAAGGTTGGTTGATCCAATAAAGGATCATAATGTATTCAAGAATGTTGGTGTGTTTGGTTGCTCTGGTGTCAATATTGGGATACATCAGATCACAGATAAGGAAAGCTATGACTTATTGAAAAAAGGTCATGATTATATCAAGGATGCTGACATCAAGATAATGGTTACTCATGTCCATCCTTCTGGAACAAAAATGGAGCGATTCACTCAATTTTTTGAGGGCAGTAAAGCAGTAAGAAGAGCAATAGATAAGTTCCAGCCAGACATAATGCTATGCAGCCATGTCCATGAAGCAGAAGGTCTTGAAGAGAGGATAGGGAAGACACGCGTGATAAACGTTGGCGCGAAAGGAAAGATATTTGAGGTTTAAGTATATGCTTAAGATCAATTCTAAATTGAAATTGAATGATGGAAATGAGATTCCATTGCTAGGATTTGGTGCATGGCAGATTGAGGATGGAAAGCAGATAGAGGATTGCATCTCAACAGCCTTCAAGGCAGGTTATAGACTTATTGACACTGCAAGCATTTATGGAAATGAAAAAGGAGTGGGAAGTGCTGTGAGAAAAGCAGTTGCTTCAGGAATTCCTAGAGAGGAAATATTTGTCACAACAAAACTATATAATGATGATCATGATAATGTTGAAAAAGCATTTAATGAATCCTTAAAAAAACTTGGATTAGACTATATTGACTTATATTTAATTCATTGGCCTGTAATAGGAAAAAGAATAGCAACATGGAAGATTTTTGAGAAACTGCTTAATACAGGAAAAGTAAAATCAATTGGGGTGAGTAATTTTACTATATCACAGCTTCAAGAGCTCATGAAGAATTCAGAGATTGTTCCTGCTATAAACCAAGTTGAATTCAGTCCATGGCTTTATCAAAAAGAACTTCTAGATTTCTGCAAAAAAAATAATATTATTCTTGAAGCATATAGTCCATTGACAAGAGGAAAGATGCTTAATGACAAAAGGTTAGCAATTATTGCGAAAAAATATGATAGGAGTCCAGCACAGATGATCCTTAGATGGGCTATTCAACAGGATATTGTTGTTATTCCTAAAAGCACTGATCCAAAAAAGATTGTTGAAAATTCTCAATTATATGATTTTGAGATTGAAAAGAAGGATATTGAAACAATCAATTCCTTCAATGAGAACAAGAGATTCTGCTGGAATCCTGAAGAATTAGACTGATTGTTTCTTCAATGCATATTCTCTCTGAAAATTATTTTTTGCATAATCATAAATCTCTCTTGCTTGTTCTTTGGTTATTAATGATTTCATATCACAGTCATTCCATGCTTCTTCAAATGATTTTGAATTTTTTCCATCGCCAGGTAAAGAACATATTGCTCCTGCATTTCTAAAATAAATCTTTGCTTGGCCCTCTTGAACTTCAGAACTTGAAGATTCAATTTCTTTCTTGATCATCCTTTAATGACTCCTAATGGCTTTAATCTTGCAACCATGTTGCCAATGCCGATACCGTGTGAAACACGAATAACTTCATCTATGTCTTTGTACATTTGCGGAGCTTCTTCTGCAATGCCTTTCATTGAATTGCCTCTGACAAGAATGTTCATGTTGTGTAATTGATTTACAATATCATGGCCTCTTAATGTCCTTAATGCTTCGCTTCTTGATCCTACTCTTCCTGCTCCATGTGCTGTTGATCCAAAACTTACCTCTTCTGCTTTTTTAGTTCCAACAAGTACATATGATGCTGTTCCCATTGATCCTGGAATAATAATTGGCTGACCATAATCTCTATATACTTCTGGAATCTCCTCTCTTCCTGGTCCAAAACTTCTTGTCGCACCTTTTCTATGCACACAAACCTTTCTATTTTCTCCATCAATATTATGTTTCTCAAATTTACCGATATTATGGCATACATCATACACAACATCAATATTATCCTGATTACCATAGATCTTTTCAAAAGTCTGCCTAACCCAGTAAGTAATAAGTTGCTTGTTTGTGAATGCAAAATTTGCAGCAGCACCCATTGCTTTTAAATAATCCTGGCCAAGGTCAGAATTAATAGGGGCATTGATCAATTCCCTGTCAGGAAGATTTTCAAATCCATATTTTTGCTCCATTGACTTGATATAATCAGATGCCACTTGATGTCCGAGGCCTCTTGAGCCACAATGTATCATAACAACAACCTGCCCTTCATTATATATCCCAAATGCTTCTGCAATCTTTTGATCATAGATCTTATCAACTTTCTGCATTTCAAGAAAATGATTTCCTGATCCTAAAGTTCCAAGTTGTGGGACTCCGCGTTCAATAGCTCTATCAGAGACTAATAATGGATCTGCATCTAAATGTCCGTTTTCTTCTGTCCTATCAATATCATCATGCTTTCCGTATCCATTATCAATAGCCCATCTCTCTCCTTTTTCAAGAATCTCCATTAATTCATCTCTAGTTATTTTAACAATTCCTTTTCTTCCGGTGCCTACTGGAACTTTTTTGTATATTTCATCAAGAAAATCCTTTCTCTTATCAAGAATCTGATCAACATTAAAGTCTGTTCTTAGAAGCCTCACCGAGCATGAAATATCATACCCAATGCCCCCTGGAGAGATTATTCCATCGTCTTTATCAAATGCAGCAACTCCACCAATTGGAAATCCATAACCTTCATGACAATCAGGCATTGCTATCGCATTCTTGACAATTCCTTTAAGACATGCAACATTCATTATCTGATTAAAAGTCTTGTCTGATTTGACCTTTTCCATCAAAGCATCAGAACTATAAACAATTGCAGGAACATTCATATCCCCATGCTTCTCAATCTTCCACGTGAATTCATTAATCTTAACTGGCTGAACCATTCTAGAAGAAATTTTGGCGGGTTTATAAAGGTTTATGGTTTTTTTCCGGGTTTCTTTGAAATATTTCCGAAATATTCACAGCAATCATTATTAACATGCATATATTCCCCTTATTATGGATTCATTTAAGACTTTATATAGCAAGCAATTACACAAATATTTTGATAACAATAATCATGTGTATAGTATTCATAAATATCCCAGATATCTTCCAGTGGCGTTATATGCTGCATATCTTGTTATTCAAGCAATAGACTGCAATGTTCACAAAAGTGTAGATAATCAGAAAAATACAACCGTAATAAATTCTTATAACGATTATACTGTTTGTGAACGTAATATTTATAAGAACAACAAATTCCCGAGTTTTAGTGAATTTAGATAAAGTATCATATAAATTAGGGAGCTTGAGAGAGTCTTTACCTGATCTCTTAGCATTAATTGGTTCAATTGACTGCTCGATACAATTTATTAAATATACTTCAGTTATTGGAGCAAATGGGTTTTCTGCGATTCCTTATGTTGGTTATTCAATAATAGGAATTGGATGTATTAGAGAAACTTTGTCTTCTCTCAAATATAGAATGATGCATTTTGGAATTAAAAATAATTTTATTGAGGGTGTTAATTTAGCGTCTGAGAGAATAATTATAGATGATTTAGAGGGATTGGATTTTTTATTAGCCAGAACTGAAAAAAATGAAATAAGAGAGTGGGGAAGTGTTTTAAAAGGCGGAATTGAAAAAACAAATTTTGTCATAACTCATATAACAAGGAAAGAAGAGACAGATATGCTAAAAATATTTACAAGAAGAACGCCTATAAGTATGAATGTTGATTTTAAAAAGTTAGAAGATTGGCAGGGTACGCATCATTATCATCCAAGTATTTTCACAAAATATTTAGGCGGCATTAATTTTTATGTAACTTATTTAGATAGGTTTGTTCAAAATGCAAACTCCATAAATTTATTGACATTCAATACTAAATCTGGACCTGAAATAATCGGATTTAATTATCTAGATGTATATATACCAGAGTCAAAAGCGAATAGGAGTGTTCTAGTGAGAGCAGACAAAAGGCAAATTTATGATTATTTATCCTAATCCATCAATTGTTCAATCTTTCCTGAGCTTCCGCAATAAAAGAATAAGCTTCCATTGATCTTCATGATCTTTTTAGCTCTTTTCAATTGTTTTTGGGCTTTATGGATCCGATAAGAACATTTTACTTCATACAGGTCTGTTTTATCTTCCTTTATTCCTGCTAGGTCAACTTGCCCAAGTGTTCTCTTGCTCTTGCCAATCTCATAATCTAGAATTAGATAATCATACCTGTGCTGAACCTTCTTATATAGCTCCAGAACATAGCGGTCATGCTTGTTTGGCTTGTTCAGTAGTATTTGCTTCAAGATAAACTCTCTGTTTTACCTTGTAATTTTTCATGGAACAACTTATTTATAAAGATTATGAATGAATTTATCGATGAGAAAATCTTTCGAATAAAAAGCTATAAAATGCCTTAATACTTATTTATCGCAAATCATATTAGAAAATCTTAATCATATAAGCAAATACTTTCATTAATTACAATAAATTTATCTTTTATCGATGATTTGCGTAAAAATTCGTTTTGTACGGGTATTGTCTTATCATATCTTAACAGACTTTTATTTTTCATAGTTTCTATATTATACTACTTGTTTATAAATTTATCTTTTTTAAAAGTTGTGTGTAAGAAGTCTACCATTCTGTTGGTTCTATTTCTAATTCGTGGTATGCTCTGCTTAATACTGTGAAATTGTAGCAGCACCATGTGATGTGGCTTTCTTGTTCTTTTGCTGTGTCTTTTTTGCAGTGTACTGTATCTCCAAATTTGCTTTTTTTAGCATGATTTGTTGATTCTACATTGCTTCTTGTATGATATTCTTTCTCGTATTCTTCGGGATTTTTTTCTGCGTATTTTAGCATGGTTTTCCATGCTAAATGTCCTTTTGGTTTTTTTGTTAATCCTTTTTTTAAATGAAATCTTGGTTTTCCACCGATACTTTCTACAGCTGTGCAATTTTCTCTCGATAAATATGTTCCATCTCCACTAACGATATTTACTTTGAAGTCTTTTTCTAATTTTTTCATATGCTCTCTGAATATTAGGTTATCTTTTCCTTTTTCTGTGAGAATGTTTATTGCTACAACAGGATGTAATTCGCATCCTGTTGTTATATGCACGTTTATATGATCTCT
The DNA here is from genome assembly GCA_013330595.1 of Candidatus Woesearchaeota archaeon. Lineage (GTDB taxonomy): Archaea > Nanobdellota > Nanobdellia > Woesearchaeales > UBA9642 > UBA9642 > UBA9642 sp12459u. The sequence continues at coordinate 10,485 of DUIB01000018.1, forward strand.
TTTTCTTGTTTCTTTATTGCATCTAATACTATACCAGCTAGAATATGTTTTTGTTCTTTCTCCAGTTTTATTTGTGGCAAAATTTTTTTCCAGAAATCTTAATGGATTTGAAGTGTAACGTATAATTTCGTTTAGATATTTTTTTATTGATGAATTGTTAAGGTAATTGTCTAGTGTTTTGAATGATAGCGTGTTAAACTTTAGTTTAAATGCAATTTTAACAGTCTTAATGATTCCTATGCTCCGACGTAAACTTTTGCCAAAGTATTGTTTTATGCTTAAATTCATCAGCACGTCATAGAGGCGTGCGGGTGGTGCGCCAATACCACGCCACAATGAATCATTCTTACACACAAAAAACGTAACTCTAGGGAGATATTCACAGAAAATGAATATCTCATTTTCTTGAGAAAGATTATATTTGGATTCAGAGCGACACTTCATAATAGCACCTATAAATACTGAACTAGTATTTGCTTTTTTCTATACTACAGAATATACATATTTAAATATAAGTAGCACCTATCAATAGTGTGTACATCACAAAAAAAAGATTCGGAAAGAGAACATATTATTATATCGTCGAAAACAAAAAAATCAACGGAAAACCAGTAATGAAACATATTCTATACTTAGGAACAGCAGAAAAAATACTAAAAAAACTCACAAAAAGGAACTAATTCTTACACACAACTTTTTTTAAAATCCTTTTTTAATATTCCTAAAGTTAGAAGCAGAGAGTATATGTGTTATGCATAGAGATGGTCATATATTTTAAACCGCTCGCATTTTTACTTCTTTATAAATAGAAGATGTTGCATTAGAAAAAGTTATAAATAAATACCTCTTTCACTATTATAATATGGATCTTCAAAAGCGATTTGAATTAATCAGACATAACACAGAAGAAATTATGACAGAAAATGATTTAATGCTTCTATTAGAAAGTGGAATAAAGATTAAACACTACATCGGATTTGAAATTTCTGGAAAGATACACTTAGGAACTGGATTAATGTGTATGTCTAAAGTTAAAGATTTTATGGATGCCGGAATTGATTGTTCGATTTTTCTTGCTGATTGGCACAGTTGGATAAATGAAAAACTTGGTGGAGATAGAGAAATTATAAAGAGAGTTGCTGGAGGATATTTTAAAGAGGGACTAATAGCCAGTTTAAAATGTTTTGGAGGAGATCCTGAGAAATTACAATTTATTTTAGGTTCAGATATATATCACAATAATGATGATTATTGGGCAACCATGGTCGATATTAGCAAAAATACAACTCTTAGGAGAATGATGCGAAGCATTACTATTTTAGGTAGGAAGGAGGGTGAATCTATTGACTTTGCCAAATTACTTTATCCCCCTATGCAAGTAGCAGATATTTTCATTCAAGGAATAAATCTGCCTCATGCAGGACTTGATCAAAGAAAAGCTCAAGTAATAGCTAGAGAGGTTGCGTTAAAAATAAAAACTAAACCACTGCAGGACAAGCAAGGAAATAAAATGAAACCCGTTGCTGTCCATCATCATCTGATTTTAGGATTAGGAAAACCTCCGGTTTGGCCTGTACCAAAAGATCAATTACAAGAATTGTGGTCTGCCCTAAAAATGAGCAAATCAAAGCCAGATACATGTATTTTTATACATGATTCGGTTGAAGAAATTAAAAGAAAAATTAATCGAGCATTTTGTCTTGAAGGTGAAATAGAATTTAATCCAATTCTCGACTGGATAAAATACCTTATTTTTAGAGATGCAAAATCAGTATTCGAGATTAATAGACCAGAAAAATTCGGTGGAAAGATTACTTATTCATCATATTCACAATTGGAGGAGGATTTTGTAAAAAAGAAACTTCATCCAGCAGATTTAAAAAATTCTGTAGCAGAAGAATTAATTAAAATCCTTGAGCCAGCAAGAAAACATTTTGAACAACCAAGGGTAAAAAAAATGCTTGAAGAATTAGAGATGCTAATTATCACACGATAAGGATTAATAATTTAATTATCCTTGAAACAAAATGGATCATCTCCCCATATATCTTTATTGAAATTTAATGCTCGTGCCCTGCAGCCCCCGCACAAAAATCTAATCTCACAATTAGAACATTTTTTACTAAAGACTCTTGACATTTGTATATTTAAAAAATCAGTTCTGTTTTTTGAAGAAAGTATTTCATTCAATCTATTGGTTTTGAGGCTTCCAAATACAAAATCCAAAAAAGAACATGGTTTCACATCCCCTAAAGGAGATATATAAATCATATTAATTCCTGCTGAGCAACCACCGATGATATTCATAGTAGGATATTTGTCCCTTAATTCTTCTATTCTTTCTTTGTTCAACCAAAGTGATATAGGGTCTTGACAATAGAGTTTGATATTGATGACTCCTTTCTGAATAGATATCACGTTTTGTAAAAATTCTTTGTATTCTGTTTTAGTTAAAGAAAAATCGAACTCTCTGCCTCGCCCTGAAGGTAGCACAGCGCGAGTCATAACATCATAAACACCAATTTGCTCGCATAGTTTCATCACCTCCTCGAAGTCTCTGAAATTAAAATTTGTCGCAGTGAATTCTATATGAGTTTTTATTCCATATTTCTTTAACAATTTTATATTTTCAATTACTTTCTCGAAAGCGCCTTCTTTATTTCTTAATTTGTCATGATTTTTTTTGAGACCATCAATACCTGTTCCAATATAATCTACACCTAGGTCCTTAATTTTTTGTATTTTTTCTCTATTTAACAAGAGGATATTTGACTGGATTCTTAAAATGAAGCCATTCTTTTTGACTAATCTAATTAAATCAAAGATATCCTCTCTAAGGAAAGGTTCACCTCCAGAAAATGTAATTGTTTTAATATTCAATTCCCTTGAACTTTTAATAATTTCTTTTATTTGATTAATAGACAGTTGTGATTTTTTATCAAAACCACTTGCTCTACAATGTAAGCAATTTAAATTACAAGAAGAAATCAAATCCATTAACAAATAATCGACTTTAGGTAAGTAATTTTTCATTTCAAAGATCAACAACAACTTGGCATTCCCACAAGCCTTCATCATTCTGCTTGACATGCATCTCATTGTACGTGACGGCTTTGACTTCTCCTGAGCTTTCAAAGTTGATGCTTAAGCTTCCTTTTAAGACAGCTTTTAGTTTATATCCGCCTTCTAATTCTTTTATTTTGATATTTTCAACAAGCCCGACAAATGATTCAGCAGACAACAAGAATATAGACTCTTCAAGAAAATTGTATAATAATGATTCTAGATTAGTTCCTTCAACAACCAATTCTCTCATCTCTTTATCAAACTCATAATCTTCAATCTCGCTGATCTTAAACACAATACTGTTCATTGCCTCTAGAGCATTTGAGAATGATTCCTCTAATGTATATCCGAAAGCCTTGAACTTTGCATCTGCTGTCTTATCAAAAAACTCGTATTTGTGCATAAAAGAACGATGTCATCAACACTATATAAAGTTTAATATTTCTTCAACAGATCACTAATTGAAGCGCCTATGCTTGCCGGTCCAGATATGATTATAATAAGCTTGTAGTAATGATTTAGGCTATCAACAAGGTAGATCAATCCGAAGACATATGCAATCATGAAGCTCACTATTAATGCAACAAAATAGAATGCCAGTAATCTTTTTATCCAGAACTGCCCGAATTTCCTATTCTGCTTATCAGCAACCCTGCTGTATCCAATGAAATATATCTCAGCAGTCAATAATATCATAATAAAAAGAAACACCATATATAGATGATTATCAGGAATTTTATTGGCTATATTTATAATATTTCCAGAAAATGCAACACTAAAAGCCAAAAACAATGATCCCATGAATGCTCTTAGAACATCCTTTCTGCTAAAATGTTCAGGAGTCTTGTCTATCAATTCCTGCTTGATCTTTTCTACATCTCTCTTGATTACATCATCTTCATTCTTTAAATCATCAATTTCTCTCTCCACTCTTGAAATCCTATGATGCATCTTAATCAATATAGGCATTTGCAATATACTGTTGAGCCATTCTCATTGTATTGAAAAAGCTTCCATTTATTGCAATGCAATGCCTCATTATGTCAGTCCATTTTTCCCTATTACCATAAAATATTGGTATTATCTGCTCTAGCTTAAAATAAAGATCATTTGCTTCATCATTAATGTCAGAGTCAATCTTAAATCCGGGATCCTGTGGATGAGGTCCTATGCTCCATCCTGTAACATTTTCAATACATCCTTCAATCCACCAACCGTCTAGAGTTGAGAATTGCGGAACTCCATTCAATGCTGCTTTCATTCCAGAGGTTCCTGATGCTTCATAAGGCCTTTGAGGAGTATTAAGCCAGATATCACATCCAGCTACCATAAGTTTTGCAATCCTCATATCATAATTTTCTAAGAATACAATCTTTATTTTACAATCTTCACTATTTATTTTATTAGCAATTTCTATAGTTCTTTGGATTAATCTTTTTCCAGTATTATCCTGGCTGTGAGCTTTTCCTGCAAACACAATCTGGATATCGCCAACCTTTTCTGCTATATCTTTTAATTTCGCAATATTAGATAAAAGCATTTCAGGCCTTTTATATTCTGTGAATCTCCTGCCATAACCAATAGTGAATCTTGCTGGATGAAAATCCATTGATTTTATCTCATCAATAAGCTGTTTTTTTGCCTCAATATGTGCATCCCATAATCTTTCTTTTGGGATAGATAATGCATATCTCAATGAAAATGGATCAACAACCCATCCAGGGATATATTCATCAAATAGATTCTTAAAAGATGGTGAGATCCAGGATAAATGATGTATGCCGTTAGTAATAGAGTCGATGCTATAGTTCGGGAACATCTCTCTTGTTATTTCACCATGCCTCTTTGCAACACCATTAATGTATTTGCTTAAATTCAGTCCGAGCAATGTCATGCTGAATTGATCATTATCAAGGCATTTCTGAAATATGAATTCTGGAACATAATCATGCATTAATCTTTTGAATAATGCTATATCAAAATGATCATGGCCTGCTGCCACAGGGGTGTGTGTAGTAAAAATGCATTTGTCTCTTATTGATTCGACATCATAAGTATTTTCTGCATAATCACTATTATCAGTGAAGGTTTTTCTTAATAATTCTATTGTCAATAAAGCTGCATGACCTTCATTCATGTGATATTTCTTAATTGTATTGTAACCGAGGCTTTCAAGCATCCTGGTGCCACCGACTCCTAGAATGACTTCTTGGCATAACCTGTAAGCTCTGTCTCCTCCATAAAGAAAACTTGTTAATGATTTATCATAATCAGAATTCCCATTAACATTGGTATCAAGGAAAAAAACAGGGATATTATGTCCTGAACTACCTCTAATCATATGTTTCCAAGCATTTATTTTTACTTCCCTGCCTTCTATTGTTACACTAACTTGATTAGGTATAGGAACAAGAAAATCATTAATATTCCATTCTGTAGGCTCTTCGATTTGCGAGTTGTTAATTATTCTTTGCTTAAAATAACCTTTTTCATTCAATAATGTTACGCCGACAATAGGGATCTTAAGATCTGCATAAGCTTTTAACAAATCACCTGCTAATATTCCTAGACCTCCTGCATATGTTGGAATATTATGGCTTATACCTATTTCCATTGAGAAATATGCAATGTGCTCTTTATCAAAATGCCTGTCATTATAATTGTTCATATTATTCTTATAATGCTGTTATTTAAAAAATTGATATTTATCTAGAAAGTAGTGAATGGCCCAGCCAGATTCTCCTGTGCCTTTTTAAAAAAGCTACACCAAAAAAGGCCGTAAACGGCAAAAGACAAAAAAAATGTAATGGGCCCAGCCAGATTCGAACTGGCGGCCTCCTCCATTTTGAGTCAATGCTCGTCAAGGAGACGTCATAACCACTAGACCATGAGCCCTCATTGATCTTTGGGGCAAATATAAATTTATAAATATTCTCATTTACCTGAGCAATATGGAAGGATATTATGATTCAATAGCTTCTGGATATGATGAATTGCATGAAGAGGAACAACTAAAGAAGCTTGCACTGATAAAAAAGGCCATTGATGAAGATAAAAGATTAGCTGATTTCAAGAATCCCAAGAGATTATTGGATGTAGGATGCGGTTCAGGCATATCTACACGATTCTTTCAGGCAAAAAATAGGACAGGCATTGATCCAAGCAAGGAATTAATTAAGATTGCAAAAAAGAATGATCCTAAAGGAAAATACATAATATCAGATGCAGAAACCATGCCTTTTAATAAAAAAGAATTCGACATAGTCATTTCATTGACTGCAATACAGAGTTTCTCAAATATAAGTAAGGCACTTAAAAAAATTCATGAATCAGGAGACAGATTCATCTTAACATTTCTTAAAAAATCTCTGAAAAGAAAAGTGATTGAAAATTTGGTCGAGAAAGAATTTCAGATCATTAAAAAGATTGAAGAATATAGGGATATGATATATTTCTGTTATTGAAGAAATCTTATTCTCCATGATGTTTTAAGATATTCTCTGCAACAACTGCAAATGCGGGCCTTGTGATGAACACTCCTATAGAGATTCCGATGATTGTTGTTATTGCAAATCCTTTAAGCAATCCTGCTCCAGCAAACATTAATGGAATCATTGCAACAACCAATGTAAAATAGCTAGCCATTACAATGAAGAATGCATTCTTAATTTTATCCTTAAATCCTAGTGTAACTGACTCATTCCTATATTTTCCGGATATCTCATCTATGATAACTAATTGGCTGTCAACACCTGTTCCTATGGCAATAATTATTGCTGCAATTGCAATCAGATCTATGTTCCAGCCAATAAGAGCAGCAACTCCCAATAGTATAATCATTTCTGAACACAATGTTATGGCAATAGGAATCGATACTACAAGCCTTTTATATCTAATAATTATTGTTGTGATAACTAATATCATAGCAATTAATCCTACAAATAAAGTATTGTTGATGAATTCATTGCCTAATGCAGGGCTGATATTGTCTGTTTTCACGACACTTAATTTTACAGGCAATGATCCAGTTATGAGGATTGTTTGAAGTCTTTTCATGTTAGCATTAGCTTCAATCAATGCCTCTTGTTCTGTTAATCCGACACCTGAACCTGAAATACTGATATCTGTCTCTGCTCTTCCCTTAAGGCTTTCCCCTATTCTTAAAGTATCGACAAGCTGATCATCAAGATAAAGATCTAAAGGTTTTTCAAGGAATCCTTCGCCATTCTCAATGATTATCTGCATATCTTTTGTTAATTCTGCATGCCTCTCAGCTGATTCAGTGCTTAAAGTGATTGCAAACATAAACCTGCATGCATATCCATCTGTAATCTTATTGCATCTCTCTATTCTGGAGCAATCAGCAGACTTGCATACTCTTCTAATATCCTGTCCTCCTCTAAATACAGAGTCATTGCCTATTTTCCCTTCAAATTTCCCTTGCTTTGCTATTAAGTCTTTTACTTCCTCATCAGAAGCACCGGCAATCTCAACAAGAATAAATGTCTCGCCAGAAAGGTCAGATGTTGATTTCACAACAATATCACTTAACCCATAAACATTAAGCCTTTGCTTCATATTCTCAATTAAAGTATCAACCTCTGTCTTGTTGATTTGTTCTTCTGGCTTCAACAATACTCTTGTCCCACCTTGAAGGTCAAGGCCTTTTCTAATATTTGTTGTTGGAGCATCATAAACCTTTAATCCAATATTCTCAATTCCGACTTCTCTTGTTAATGTTTTATTGACTATTCTCTGCCTTGTGACATTTATTGTTTCATTAGATGTCTCATTGAAATAGCTTTCAGTGTAAAGCTCAAAAATCGTCTCATTAAGATTGATTATTTCATATTTTGATTTTACTATGACTCTATAAATATCCCTATTTGTCTTTATTGTTATTGTTGTATTGGCTAATAATTTTGATATGTAAGAATTATAATCATTAATATTTAGTATAGGCTGATTATTAATAGATTGAATGACTTCTCTGCTCATAGGCGCAGCATTAGGCTTAGGACTGGTAAAGCCTGCTTGATATGTAGGAGAGTCCTTAATGACGCTTCTTATTGCAACGCCAGAAGCCCAGGGGTTTGGATGGATTGAGATTATGGCAAAAACTAAGCAGATTATCAATATCCAGATTCTCCAGTTCCTGAATAATTTTTTTATATCCATTTTAATTGAAATTTTATTGAAGTTATTTCCAGCCTTTTTTCTCAAGATGCCATCTTAATATTCCGGCATTCTGGATCCATGTAAAGATAATATCAGCAAATAATCCTACAGCCAAGATAAACATTATCTCTTTGATGACAGCTGAATGAGTGAGGAAATATGCAGTAAGAACTGCAATTAAAGCTGAAATTGACATCATCATACCTGTTTTTAAAGCTCCTATCGTTCTTTCAAATACTGTTCCTTCTTTTCTCTTCAATACTCTTACAGACATTAATATATCAGTATCTATGCTATATCCTACAAGCATAAGAAATGCGGCAACTCCTCCTGTATTCAACTTCAATCCCATGATATTGAAAACAGCCAGAGAAAAGAAAATATCAGAAGCAGCGCATAATATTATACCAAAGCTAGGGATATTATCTTTGAAATAAAGATAAACAAGAAATGCAAGAATCAATACAGGAATTATGTATAATGTTGTTGTTTTTGCATAAAACATCATCAATCCAGCTGTAACAGATAGTACAGCTACAAGCCATTTATATTTCAAGAATGATCCAAAATAAAGATAAACAACCAAGCTCATAAAGATAAATGCCACAAATATAGCCTTCAATGTCTGATTGAAAAATGCTGTTCCAAGGCTTGGTCCTGTGATTTCTGAGCTATAATCATTAGAATTAAGGTCAGGATATTTTACCCTCAATACTGATAATAAGTCCTGCTCGCTAACATCTGAGGCTTCAACCACAAATCCATATCTTCCACCGAATTCATTAGTTGCCCTTACACTGATATCTGATTTTAGAAATTTATCAGTAATTAATGCTTGAAGTGCATCTGGATCCACAGGCTCATTAGTTGTTACTGTCAGTGTCAATCCTCCTTTTAATGTTATGCCTTTGTCTACAAAATCCCCTGTACTAATATATTTGAAAGCAATAGCACCCACTGAGAAAACCAACAATAATATGCTGAATATCATTAATGCTTTATAATGATTATCATATGTCCTTAAAAAAATATTTCTAGAATCCTTATGATTGGTTGCTTTATCACTACTTTTTTCTGTGTGTTCCTGATGGTTTGACATAATGATAAATGGATTTGGGATAATTTTATAAATATTTCCATTTAATAATAAATGTAAAATGCTTGATAAAGATTTGATGACCAAAATCAAAAAATTCATAAATAAAGCTATTTATAGTATCTAATTGAATAATAGAGGTGTGAAGTGAACAAGAGCCAGGTATCAACAGAGTATTTAATAATATTAGGGGTGACTCTTGCAGCAATAATTCCTGCAGGTTATTTCTTCTATTCTTATAGCAGAACACAGAATGATGATTCTGTAAGGTCACAAGTCACTCAAATTGGGGAGCAGATATTGGTTGATGCTGAGACAGTGTACGGATTAGCCGAAGGCTCACTGATTACACAGGATTTTAAATACCCAGCTAATATAAGAGCTATAAAAATATATGATAGAAGCGAACTTGTTATTGAATATGATCTGGGATCTGGAGATACTACTGCTGTGTTTTTCTCGAAACTGAATATTACTGGAGCCTATGACATCTTAGGAGCTGTGGGCGATCCGGCAATATTGCAAAATTCATCCCTTTATGACACAGAAATCACCGGCGGTAAGCACAGCATAAAATTTGAGTCAAGAGGAAATTACGTATATATAACAACCCCATAGTGATTTATCATTTAAAACGCAATTGATCCTATGAATATCCAAAATAAATCCCAAAGTTCAACTGAATTTGTGGTACTGGCAAGCTTTATGCTGTTGATATTCATTGTATTTATCATGGTTATACAGCAAAAGGCTATTGTTTCAAATCGAGAAAAGAGTGATGCGATTGCGAATGAAGTGATGGCTCAGGTATTGAATGAGATAAAGATTGCTACTTCTGTAAGTGATAGTTATTATAGGGAATTCACTCTCCCTAGCAAACCACATGGTCTTGAGTATAATATTACGTTGACATCTTCAGGAGGAGATGCTGAATTAGTGTTAGGATATGAGAATAGAGAAATGGTAAGGTTTTTGGACAATATCCAGGCAGGATCAGATATTCAGGTAGGCTCAAATATTATAGGGAAATCTGGAGGAGTAATTTCCATTAGAAAGAAGCCTTAATATTTAGATTAAAAACAGCATAAACATTTTAAATACCTGCTAAATTCTAGAATCATGATGTTAGTTGATGTTCATGCACACATGGATATAGATGGGTTTATTGGAAAAAAGCTTGATATAGATCAAGCTATTACGAAATGCATTAAATCTGATGTTGTTGCTATTGTGAGCCAAGGAGTCAATATAGAAAGCAATAGGGATGTTTTGAAACTCGCGCAAAAACATAAAATAATCAAGCCTGCTCTCGGGATATATCCTGTGCATTGTTTTGAGATGATTAGCCAAGGCAAAGAAAAAGAATTTAATTTGGAGATAGAATTCATTGATCAGCAATTGAAGAACAAAAAAATAGTTGCTATTGGAGAGGTGGGTTTGGATTACAAAGAGATAGAGCCTACAGATGAGAACAAGAAAATTTTAAAGGATTGCCTGAAAAAATTCCTTGATCTGGCAAAAAAATATGATGTTCCAATAATTTTACATTCTCGGGGAGCGGAACTTGACCTGATTGAATTTCTCGAGCAAGAAGGCATGAAGAACAGAAGAGTAATTATGCATTGCTTCTCTGGAAGAAAGCATCTTGTACAAAGAATAATTGACAATGGATGGTTCTTAACAGTTCCGGCCATTGTGGCAAGACTAGAGCATTTCCAGTACATAGCACGAGATGCTCCTTTAAATCAATTGCTTACAGAGACAGATAGTCCAATGCTGTCTCCTGATTCAAACACATTGAATGATCCAAGCAATGTTATATTCGCGATAAAGAAGATTGCAGAAATAAAGAAGATGGATGAGAATGAGGTTGCAAACATAATCTATAATAATTATCAGAGACTGTTTCAACAATGATTAAAAAGACTAAATATTATTCTTGGAAATTGAATAATCTTGCAGATGGATGCGAGCAATGCATTAAAGGGCAAAAGCTTGTGATGTTTGTTACAGGAATATGTCCTAGGCAATGCTCTTATTGTCCGCTGTCAGAGCATAAAAAGGATCATGATGTGATTTTTGCAAATGAAAGGCAATTAAATGATGAGGATGATATAAAAGCAGTTTTAGAGGAAGTAAGAGCATGCAAATCAGAAGGTGCAGGATTTACCGGCGGGGACCCATTGACAAGGATTGACAGAACATGTAATTACATCCGATTATTGAAAAAGAACTTCGGAAAAAGATTCCACATACATTTGTATACGAGCATGGAATTGCTTGATGAGAAAAATCTTAGTAAACTTAATGATGCAGGCCTTGATGAATTAAGATTGCATCCAGAGCTATATAATAATAAGCTTTGGCACAAAATTTCTTTATTTTATGATACGCAAAAACGAAAATATGATTTTAGGTTTGGTATAGAAATTCCTGTATTGCCTGATTCATATGGGCTAACAAAAGGAGTTATTGATTGTTTCATCAATTGGGTGGATTTTATCAATCTGAATGAACTTGAGATTTCTGACGCTGAAAATTTCAAATTAAGGAATGTGAAGACAAGAAACAGATCATATTACGGCGCAAAAGGATCGCAAGAGACTGCGTTAAAATTACTTAAATATATTGACTCTAAATATCCTAAGTCAAATGTGCATTTCTGTACTTGTAAACTCAAAGACAAGGCTCAATTAGGAAACAGACTTAGAACACGTGCCCTTAATACAAAGAAAATATTTGATATAGTTACAGATGATGGAACTGTGATCAGAGGAGCCATCTATTTAAAAGAATTGTCTCCAGGATTCGGATATAGAAGAAAAATAAATGAAATCATTAATACCAAAGAAATTTTTAAAAAATTGGAACAATCAAAGAATATCATAATTAAAAAATACTCTGTTCCAAAAAGATTTATTGAAACTGATCAAAGGAAGTTTAGGCTTATAACCAATATAGGGATTGTTGAGCAGCTTTCAAAAGATTTAAAATCTCTAGGAATGATCCCTGCTGTTGTTGAGCAATACCCGACATGGGATCAGATGGAAGTGGATATTACATTCCTTTAATGGCCTCGTAGTCTACCGGTATGATGTCGCTCTCACTCAGCGAAGGTAGCGTGTTCGACTCACGCCGGGGCCATATCACAAAATTTATATACTGATTTATTCATGGATTGATCATGCAATTCAAGGAGTATTTTTATACATTATTCAAAAGCCTTAATCCTGAATCTTATTCTGAATTATCAGAGCGAAAGCTTTCAGAGGCTTTCAAATATTTTTTATTTATCTTTATTGCTTCATTCATAGTTATGCTTCTCCTGTTTATTCCATCACTACTTGCATTCAACTCCTTTTGGGAGCAAAAGTCTGTTAATCTAAACCAATTTGAATTAGATGCTTCAATAAATGTTAATAACGGATTCTATCTTCTTAAGGATCCGAGCATAAAGATAGATAAATCAGATGCTAATTTCACTGATGCAAGAGTCATGATCACTGAAGACAGCATTCATTACAGGTCATTGTTCTTTTTTGGAAAGACAAAAGTGCTGCCATTGCCAAGCTATGATCTTAAAGATACAGATACTGCAAGATCCTTGCTCTATTTGCTTTTGCCTTCATTGATTATTTGGGGCTTTATATTATTTTTTGCTTATTTTGTTTTCCTAATCCTGTTCACTTGGGTTATAGGATTTGTTATTGTTTATTTCTTGAACAACAAGATAACTGCTAAGAGATTATTAAAAATAGTTTTTTTTGCCTCTACAATCTTAGTATCGATACAGCTTGTGTTGTTGCCTTTTTTTAGATTATTGCTGCTCCCTGTTATTGCCTACTGGATATTGATACTCATAATTATTTTCACATTAAAGGATCATGTTCAGGAATCAAGAAATGTCTTTAGGAATAAGGATGAAAAAATTGAAGTAGATGATTCTGGTAATATAAAGAGCAAAAAGAGAAAAAAGAGTTATGATGAAGAGAATGATGGATATGTTGAGTGGAAATAATTTATTGCTAGGCTCACATAGATCTCTTTTATTATTGGTTCTCGAGTTATTTGATATGGCGTATTTTTGGATTAGTTCGCTAGCTGGCAAAGGAAATAAGAAACTTTAAATACTTCTCTATCTTTTACTATGATTGGGTGATATGATGGCATCTCGCGAGGATAGAATAGTTAATCTTGCTTCTACATTAAGGGCTTCTGGACTAGCAAAGAGTGATGCTCAAGCTAGGATGATGGCAGAAGAAATGATCGGTGTTGAGGAGAGTGTTCAGAAGAGATATGATGAAGAGCATGCTAAGGCCCAGGAATTCTTGAGGACTGCAAAGAATCTTAGAGATATTAGGCAATCTGAACCTATTAAGCCTGTGAAGCCTGAGATAAAACAGGCAGACATTGTAGGCAGAAGGATTGAGCCTTTAATGACAAATGAGCCTGTAAAGAAACCAGTTGATGAAGAAGCACATGAAAAGAATGTTTTACTTGAAGAAGTTCAGACAGATGTTTATCTCGGAAAAGGCACTTTAAAAGACCTTATGATGAATCAAATCCAAGAGGATAAGCACGAGATTAAGAATATTGAAGAGCTAGAGCCTCAAGAAATTCAAGATTCAACAGATAGCAGCGAAAATCAAGTTAGTGATGAAGATCAAACTATTAATGAAGATCAATCAAATAATGAAGATCAATCAAATAATGAAGACAAGGCTAATGCTACTGATGAAGAACCAAAGCAACAGATTGATGGTGATAAGCTGCGAGCATTGATGGAAGAAGAAGGCCCTTTAGAAGAGCATACTAGAGAGATTAAGGAAAAGCCTAAGGATGTTAAGCCTAAGGAAGAATATGCAGAGAATTCTGTTGACTTAAACCAGATGTTTAATGTGCATAAGTAGGTTTATACTGTATGTCCAGATCAAACCAAAAGCAAAAACACTCTGTGTTTTTGGGCTTTGATTATTGCAGAACCGAAACATAAAAAACATTTTTTTAATGTTTTTAGGCTTCGGAATTTGAAAAATTCCGAAACGTATGAAATGTATAACATTTCAGGGTCTCGAAAATCGGAATTTTCGAAACATCAAAAACACTTTGTGTTTTTGGACTTCGATTCCACTGGAATCGAAACCTTTATAAATAATAAATCACTACAGAGTGATGAATCATTGATTAAGCTTATGTTTAATATTATTGGGGGGTATAAAATGAAAAAGATACTAATTTTTGTATTGTTTGCAGCACTTTTGATTGCAACCACATCAGTACATGCATTGGAATTCAAATCATTAATTTCAGATGCAGTATCAAGGAGTTTTACTCAAAAAGATATTTCTCAGGCAGTTTCATTCACTGTTTCAGATCTTGAACTAGGTTCAAATGATCAAAGAAGGAAGCAAACAGCAACTGCAAACCTGAAGATTACAAATACAGGATCAGATGATATTACGGTAGCTTTAAGCTCTAATGCAGCATCACTTTATGCATTGCAATTCTCACAGAATAATATAAATGTTCCATCTAATCAATCTGTTGATGTATCTGTTTCAGTCACTGTTCCAGATGATCAGGATTCTGGAAGAAAGAGTATTGGAACAATAACAGCAGCCGCTTCTGGGGTTACGAGAACATCAAACATCTATTTAACAACAAAATCAGAATTAGTCATTTCAAGAGTAAAGGTAAATGTTGACGGCAAAAGCTCAAGTCTTGATGATGGTGAGGATGTCGATGCTGAGCCAGGTGATGAAGTAATTCTTACAGTCACATTAAAAAATGAGTACGACGAAAGCATAGACATTGAAGATATCACTTTGACTGTTGAGTCAGATTCTGACTTAGACTTAGATGATGATGCTGACATATCAAGAATCAAAGATAATGATAAAGATGATTCAGAATTCTCATTCACTATCCCAAGAGATATTGATGAGGATGATTATGATATTGATATCACTGTTGATGGTGAAGATGAGAATGGTGCAAATCATGAAGATGATTACACAATAACTATTAATATTGACAAGAAAAGCCATGAGATAAGCATAGTAAGAACAACACTAAGTCCATCAAGAATATCCTGTGGTGGCAGAGTCTCTTTAAAGACATTGGTTGAGAATACAGGCAATAATGATGAAGACAATGTTGCGATAGAAATAATCAATTCTGAGCTTAACCTCGAGGAATATTTCACTGGATTAAATATTGATGAGGCAGATGATATTGAAAAGACATTAACATTCAATGTCCCATCAAGCATTGAAGCAGGGAATTATAATATCGAAGTCACATCATATTATGATAATAAGCAATCTGATGTAAGTGTTGTAACATTATATGTAGATACTTGTGCGGCAACAAACAATACCTCAGCACCAACAACTCCTACACCACCTGTAGTTTATCCAACAGGAACCTCAGCTCCAAGCTATGGAACACAGGGATTTATGAATACAACAGGTTATATTGTATTGTTAGGAATAGCTGCACTAGTCTTCATAATAATCATAATTGTATTGCTAGTGAAATTTGTTTTTTAATTATGCAACTATAAACCAGATGCAAACATACAGGACATAAACAAAAGATTTAAATATTACCCATTCTGGATTTTATTGCATGAAGCTAGTTTTTCATGGTGGAGCAAAAGAGGTGGGAAAGAGTTGCATTGAGTTGATTACACAGGGCAATAGATTTCTATTGGATGCAGGTGTCAAATTTAAAGAAGATGGCTTTGAGGCACCATTCAATATCTTTAATCTTCCAGGTATTAATGGATTATTCTTAAGCCATGCACATCTTGATCATACTGGATCATTGCCGTTATTCGAGCATTATAATCTATTATGTCCAATATTCACTACAGAGCAAACAAGAGAATTGACAGCTGTATTGCTAAGGGATTCATATAAAATTGCTAGAATCAAGCATTTGCACCCAGCCTATCAAAAAATTGATTTAAAGAATGTCTATAGGTCAACAAGAATAATTGAGTTCAACAAGGCATATAAGCATATGAATATTGATTTTAAATTCTTTAATGCAGGACATGTCCCTGGAAGTGCAATGATTCTGATCAATGCAGAGGGAAAAAAGATCCTCTATACAGGAGATTTCAAACTGGCTACAACAAGATTAATGAAAGGAGCAGAGCAATTGCTTAATGATCCTGAACTAAAGAATATTGATGTATTGATTACAGAATCAACATATGGAGGAAAGATATTGCCTGACAGAAATGATCTGGAAGAGGCGTTTTTAGACAAGGTTGAAGAAGTTGTAAAAAAAGGATCTGCATTAATTCCAGTATTTGCACTTGGCAGGGCTCAAGAGATTCTTTTGATCCTATCAAAAAGAAAATTTTCTGTACCGATATATTTTGATGGAATGTCAGTTGACTTAACAAAAAAGATTTTATCATTAGATCCGACAAATATTAATGGGAAAAAGACCCTAATTGATATGTATAAGAAAGTTGATTTGGTGAAAAAGGAAAAAAAGAGGCATAAAATCATGAACAATAAGGGAATTTTCATAACAACATCAGGAATGCTTCAAGGAGGTCCTGTAATGGCCTATCTAGAGAACATGTGGGGTAATCCGAACAATGCAATCCTTTTGACTGGATTTCAATGCAAGAGGACAAATGGAAGATTATTGCTGGATGAAGGTTACATATATTTATCCGGCTGGAAGACTTATGTTAAATGCCAAGTGCAGAAATTTGATTTTTCAGGACATGGAGATGATAATGAGATAAAGCAGTTGATAAAAGCATTGAATCCAAAAAATCTGGTATTTAATCACGGAGATGAATCATCTATATTATCATTAAAAGCCTGGGCTGAAAAGAATCTTCTTGCAAAAGTGTTCGCTCCATCAGTAGGAGATAGTATAGAATTTTGAATTAGATACGATTTTTTTCTTGGTAAGAATCAGTTATTATTAAAAATTTCGACAGAAATTTTCAGGGTTTAATACAAAGAAATGTGGTACATTTCTTGTACAACAAAATTTATTAAAATTTTGTTGTACCCCGACCTTTAGGTCGAAATTTTTAATTCAAAAAATGCTTCGCATTTTTGAACAAGAAATTCGTATAGATTTCTATGTTCCAAAAATTCGCGATTAAGTGAGGAGCGTAATACCACAACCTTTAGGTTGTGGATACAAAGAAATCTCTGAGATTTCTTGTACAAAAAATCCTTTGGATTTTTATGTAGCTCCGAACAGCGAATTTTTGTTATTTTCTATTAATTATTTCAAGAATTTGTTCTGTATTATCTGCAAACCTCATCAGTTTAAGTCCCTTTTTGGTTATTATGCCTTCTTTTAATAAAACACCTCTCATCCAAACATACAGTCCATTCCAGTATTCTTTATTGACTAATATTACAGGGATCCTATCATTCACGCCAGTCACTATTAGAGTAGCATATTCAAATAATTCATTTAAAGTCCCGAATCCTCCTGGATAGAATATTATTGCATCACTTTTTATTTGTAAAATAAATCTTCTGACAAATAAAAATCTGAAGGCTATTTTATTAGTGTAAATATCTGATTTTACTTTTTGTTCTCGTAAAAGTCTTTCTCTTATCCCAACAGATATTGTTTTTGCCCTGCTTGCTCCAGAATTAGCTGCCTGCATAATTCCCGGACCGCCACCTGTGACAATAGCAAAGCCTTTTTTTCCGAGTTCATAGGCGGTTTTTTCACAGTGCTTATGGTATTTATTGTTTTTAGTAAGAGTGTGTGAGCCGAAAATTGTAATAATCGGCCTATCAATTTTTTTCAATAATTCAAGACCATTCTCAATTTCTTTTTCAGCATGTGTGGCTGTCCATTTGACATGCTTTAGATATTGACTGTTTTTCTTAAATCGATTTTTCATTTTGATATATTTTATGATTTTATGTGCAATTAATCACTGGCTTTTTCTATTTTTCTTAATATGTCCTCTTTGCCTTTCCAGTCTAATACTTCTTTAAGGACTTCAACAATTGTAGTTACAGGAATTATATGAACTTTTGATAATCTATCTGGATCAACAATAATATCTTTCATATTTGTTTTAGGAACTATGACATTCTTTATGCCGGCTGCAATAGCTGCCTCTATCTTTGCACTTACTCCGCCGATAGGAAGCACTTCTCCTCTTACTGATAAAGATCCTGTCATTGCATAATCCTGCTTTATCGGGATTTTCTTTAATGCTGATATGATTGTTGTTGCAACTGCTATTGATGCAGAATCCCCTTCTACGCCCTCATATGTTTGCAAGAACTGAACATAAACATCCTTTGTTTCCTTTATATCCTCGCCAAAATATTTTTTTATTATTGCAGACACGTTCTTTATTGCTTCTTTAGCAATCTCTCCAAGTTTTCCTGTTGCGATGATCTCTGATTCTTTTCCGCCAGGAGTGACTTCAGCTTCTATAGGCAATACGATTCCTGAATAATTAATTCCAGAGCCTATGACAGCCAGCCCGTTTACTCTTCCGACTTTTTTGCCTGTTACAATGATTACTTCATATTCTTTTTTTCGTTCAATGAATTTATCAGAGATTTGTTGCTCTAGAGTTCTTGCAATCTTTTTTGCCTTGATTATATGCCCTTTATTGACAAATTCTGCACTCTCTTCCATAGCAACATCTCCTGCTGCTCTTATTAATCCACCTAATTCCCTGAACATAAGGCTTAAATGCCCTTTTCTATTAGCTCTTCTTCTTGCCTCTTCAATTATATAATCAACAGCATCTTTGGTGAAATGAGGAATCTTCTTGTCTTTAGTGACTTCTTGGGCAACAAAAATTGCTATCTTATTTCTATTTTCTTCTGTGTCGAGCATTGTTTCATTCATATACACTTCATACCCATAACCCCTGATTCTTGATCTTAATGCAGGATGCATATGCTGTACTGTTTCAATATTTCCTGCTGCCACCAGAATAAATGTGCAAGGTACTGGCTCTGTTCTGACCATTGCACCAGCACTTCTCTCTGATTGACCAGTTATAGCATATTTTCCTTCTTGTAATGCAGTCAATAAATCCTGTTGAGTTGCTGGTTCTAATGTTGATATCTCATCAATGAACAAAACACCCATATGTGCTTTATGTATCATTCCTGCTACAACTCTTTCATTTGCAGGAGTCCCTAAACCTCCTGACTGGAATGGATCATGCAATACATCCCCAAGCAATGCACCGGCATGAGCGCCAGTTGCATCATAGAATGGAACCTGTTTTTTATCAAAATTATCAACAATCAATTTTGGTATTCCCTGATTGCCTCCGGCAACCTTTTTACCTAGATTCAGGAACATCACAAATGCTGCAAGGAACATCATTCCTCCTAAGAAGAATGCTGCAAACATTATGTCTGATTTATAATAATTCCTCACCCACCATGGGGCAATCATTGCAATGACAGCTAAAACAAGTATTATGATATTCTGGCTTTTCAATGTTGAATTATTCTCAAGCTTTGCTTTTGTGATTATCTCCCTGCCTTTGCCAGCCTCAATAGTTCTTATTAATGGCTGATTCTCATCATTAGGATTAGGCAATGCAAGTATATCCATTAATTTTTCTTTAGGCAAAAGCTCAGCTAATGCAATCCCAAGCATGCTTTTTCCTGTTCCAGGCTCTCCAATTAAAAGAACATGCCTTCTTTGCCTTGCTGCTTTTTTTATTACATTAACAGCATCCTCCTGGCCAATGACTTGATCAATTATCAATTTAGAAACAGGAATATCTTTTGTAGTGTTAAAAGCAAGATTCTTTATATCAATAGTTTTCTCAGTAGTTGGATTTACATCAACCTTTTTTATTGTTTCCTTTTTCTTGCTCTTATTGACTTTAGATTTCTTTTTAGCCATATCACACCCAGTTATAAATAGAAATTACCTCATATTATAAATTTTATGTTAGTATCCTCTAGTGTTGATATTTTACATTCAAAAGACTCAACCGACATCTTTATAAATACCTCAATTTTCCTTTTCATTGATTATTATGACAACTAGGATGGATGGATTTAGGAAGAGAACTAGAAGAAAATTCAAGAAGAATCAGTCAGATAAAGGAAAGCTAAGCATAAGAAGTTATCTGCAAAAATTAAATACAGGAGACAAGGTTGCATTGATAGTTGAGCCAGCATATCAGAGGGGAATGTACAGGCCTAAATTTTTAGGTAAAGTCGGGATAATTACTGGTGTTAAAGGCCAATGCTATCAAGTTGAAATCAGTGATTTTTCCAAGAAAAAAACCTTAATAGTCCATCCAATACATTTAAAGAAATTAAGCTAATTATTGTATAAACTAATAGCTTATCAAAAATATAAAAAATATAATTACATGGGTGCATCAAAATGCCTGATCTAAAAATCGTCGAAGAAAAACCTATAAACCTTGCTCAATTGAAGGAAGAGCTAAAAGAGATCAAGAAGAGAGATGATGAACTTGGTTTTAGGACAGCAAAAGTATCTGAACAGTTAGAGGTATTGAAGGTTATAAAGGAAAAGGATGCTGAGGAGCTTTTTCAAAAAATCGAGAAACTAAGCATTCCAAGATTAAAAGATGTTCACATATGCAAAATCATTGATTTATTGCCGTCAAGCATGGTTGAATTGAAGAACATTACATCAGGATATTCATTAACAATAAATAATGAAAATCTTGAGAAGATTCTGAAATTAGTTGAGGATTATCGGCCTAAAAAGAAATAAGGCCTTTCTGCACAAAATTTAAATACTATCATAAATAATTAAATTATTGACTATGGAGCAAAGACAAGAAAAAATGAAAGAAGAATATGCAGTTGTATTAGATTTCTTGCCTAATGGATACAGCAATGATGATAGGCCTATGTTTAAAAAAACACCTATAGTCCAGGTCATTGGAAAGGAAAATTTTACATTGCTTGAGCTTGTCCCTAAGAAGGATGTTTTCTTGCAGCCATCACAAGAGGTTTATATTGGAGAGAAAGAGAGAGATAAGATACATCATATCAATGGAAGGCTTCCTTTGATTAAACTTACACCAACTGCAAGATCAGAGATTGAGCATATTGTCCAGAAGATAGTGCATGAAAATCCTGTAAGATTTGTTGAATTCTTTAATGCAGCACAGCCTTTAAGCACAAGAATGCATTCACTAGAATTATTGCCAGGACTGGGAAAAAAGCATATGTGGCAGATTCTTGAAGAGAGAAGAGGCGACCCATTCAAGGATTTTGAAGACTTAAAGAGGAGAGTAAAGTTGATTCCAGATCCTGAAAAGATTATTATTAAGCGAATCCTTAAAGAACTTGACAGGAATGAGAAGCATTACATATTTCTAGATTAATATTAATCATAAATTTTATAAACAAGTCATTCTAGAATGCATTATGTTTAATGAAACTGTTAATGCTGCATCTACTGTTGTTAATCAGACCCTAAATTATTTAAGCACTGATTTTTTTTCTAGGATTCTTGCCATCCTAGAAGCCCCAATTAAGAATCCTCAAATGTTATGGATGCTTCTTCCATTGCTTGCAACTGCAATACTAATTGAATTCTATTTTGGCAGATACAAAGATGAAGAGCTTGGATGGAATACTGCCTATGGCAATGCATTAGTATTGGCGTTTATTTCAATAGATTTATTAAGGCATACCTATGAGCCATTAGGATTGACAATAAGAGATGCAATATTTGTTGGAAACTCAAAGATTTTTGTTGCATTGATTATTTTCAGTTTTGCATTATTGCTATTATTTATTGATTTTTTCCATTTCCTGCCAAAAAAGTTGGCATATGCTATATCAAGCCCTGCCTATATAAATTTTTTAGGATTAATAGGGATAATGCTTGTTTATTCTTCAAAGATTCCTCTTGATTGGACAACATTCGGAGCATGCCTTGTGATATTAATATTGTTTATAATAATTGCAGAATTATTATATCTAATGGTTCCAACGCATCATAGCCCAATAAATAGAATTTTGACAGTTGATGATAAAGAAAAGAAAAAAAATTAGACATCCCTAGATTTTCTTCCTGCACTTGTCAATCCACGATTAGCTCTTCCTTTCATATTTGCAAGGCTCTTAAGCAATGGATCTGAAACAACAACAGGATGATCCCTGTCAATAAGAATCACTTCATACCATCTATAGATTGCATCCTCTCCAACAAAATAGCTATTCAGCACTTCACAATTTTTGTATTTATCATTTGCTCTTTCTTCTGCAATCTGTTGATAGCTCTTGTCAAGTATCTTTCTCTGGAAATTATGAGAAGTTCTTCTTCCTGACCTTATTGTAGGCCTCTGTCTTCCTCCTCTATTGACTCTTTGCCTTACAACAATGATGCCTTGTTTAGCTCTATATCCGAGAGATCTTGCCCTGTCAATTCTTGTCGGTCTCTCTATCCTTACAGTGGTATTCTCTTTTCTCCACTCTGCTAACCTCTTTCTATGCATCTGTAAGAAATCATGATCCTGTTTTTTCCAGGTCTCTTTAACATGTTTATACAATCCCATTTTGCCTCCAAATTTTTTTGCGAAAAAATTTAGTAAAAGCGAGCGACATTCACTTCGTTCAGTCCCTCAAACTTCTTTAATTCGCTTCTTAATAAATTTCTACGACAGCTTCAAGTAAGCAACTACTCACATCGCTGATATTGACTAGGAAAAAATTATTGTTTATAAATGTGATTGATTTCGAGTTTTTCATTTCCACAAATTATTTAAATTAACAATTATTCTTGTCTTTGTTCTGAGGTGATTACATGGCAGAAACAGACGAAAAGATTAGTGATAAAGTAAATGAACCATTGAATCTTGGTGGAAATATACAATTAGTAGGCTTTAAGCAAGTAAGCTTGTCTGAAGTGGTTGTTGTTAAGAAGATCGTAGGGAGTTATACTAGAAAGATTCAGGAGAATTGCAAGAATTTCCAGTCAATAACAGTGATGCTCAAAGAGATTCATAAAATTGATAATAATGCAAAGCATGAAATTCATGTTAAGGTTATTGATGATAGTAAGCCTTTCAATTCAGAGATTGTTGATAAGAATATGTTTGTTGCCCTAGACTCTGCATTGAGAAAAGTCCAGGCAGAGATTACAAGTCATAATAGAAGATAAAAAATAATTTATTTTTTAGGAACTTTTTTAGGTGTTGAAGACTTTTTTGTTTCCTGTTTTTTTGGAGTTTCTTCTTTAACGTCAGCAGTTTCTTCACTCTCCATTTTTTTTGTCTCTTTTTTCTTTTCTTCAACTTTCTTCTCTGCAGATTCTTTCTTATCTTTCTGCTTTTCCTTTTCTTCTTTCTTCATATGATCATACTTGAATCCGTGCAGTTCTGCCTTGACTGTTCCATCATCCTCTTTTATCACAGATACTTTTACGTGATGTGGAGGATTTTTTATTCCATGCTTCCATAAGTATTCATTAAGATTCTTTCCGATACGTATCTTGTCAGATTTCATATGCTGCTTTAGAAATTCCTGTAGTGTTGAGACTGCCTTTTTTGCTTTTTTATATCGTGCTTTATTGATGAATCCTTTTCTTAATGGAACAATATATGTTCTTTCAATCATTTTATCCTCATGCTTTTAACTTTGTCCTACGCCAAGAACGTTTTTGTTTAGTGTGTCTTCCCGGATGCACTCTTCTTGTCTTTCCATATTTCTTTGGAACAGTCCAGAATGGCGCCCATCTAGTTCTTTTATTTGCCTTTGCTAATCGTGCTTTTTTGCTTGGATGTTTTACCTTTGCCATTTTAATCATCTATTGCATTTTGATATTAATGATTGACCTTTTGGTGTTAATACCCTGCCTTTATGAACATTTTTTTCTGCTTGTATTGTTAATCCTGCTTTGTCAAGTTCTTGCAAAGCTTTTCTTATAATATTTCCAGATCCTTTATAGAACTTTTCTTGTCCTACGCCCATGTTTTTTCTTCCACCATATTTTACTCTTAATTTTGCTACGCCTATCGGACCTTTTTTTGATATCTGCAACAATACTGATGCAGCTCTCTTGAAGAACCATTCCTTGTCTGTTGGTGGTCTTTCTTTATGAGTACTGGTCTTAACATATGGTGTCCATTCAGGCTGCTTGATTGTTTTTTTCAATTGTACTGCTAAATTTTCGATTATTTTACTTGATTCTATTGTGTTCATTTCCTTACCTCAGACAGCATGTTTGCAACTCAATGCAGTCTGTACTCGAAACTCTAAGAGGAAAAATAAATGATTTATAAATATGACGTTTTTAAGAAGATTTATAAAAAAATCTTCTATTCTTCAATTATGCCTGACATTGAGCTTGAGAAGATTGAAGAGATGCTTTTTCCTCATCCAGAAATTAGATCGATTCAGGATGTTATGATCAGGAAGATTGATGAATGTATCAAGAATAGAAGAAGTCTTGTTGCTCACGCTCCTACTGGTTTAGGAAAGACTGCTGCAGCATTAAGCCCTGCATTGACTCATATCATTAAAAACAACAATAATCTGACTTTATTTTTCTTGACTTCAAGACACACACAGCATAAGATTGTTCTAGAAACATTAAAAAAAATCAATGATAAATTCTCATTAAACATTATTGGCAGCTCTGTTATTGGGAAAAAGCATCTCTGTCTTCAGCCTTCTGTTGACAAGATGTATAGCAAAGAGTTTAATGAATTCTGCAGGTTGCTTGTTGATAATCAAAAGTGTGATTACTTTAATGCTCTGAAGTCAGGCACAAAACTAAGTCCTGATGCTGAACATATCTTAAATGACCTTAAGAAGAAATCTGTTGTTTCAGCAGAGAATATTATTCAATCAAGCTCCTTAAGATCAATATGTCCTTATGAAATTGCGCTACAATTCGCAAAAAACGCTAAGGTAATAATTGCTGATTATCAGTATATGTTTAATCCTATGATAAGGGATAATTTCCTTAAGAAAATAAGCAAAAGTCTTGAGAATGCGATAATCATCATTGATGAAGCTCATAATCTTCCTTCAAGGATAAAGGATTTGAGTTCTGAATTCTTGTCTAATATCCAGATAAAGAGAGCTATAACTGAAGCTAAAAAATATAATTATGAAGCTATTGGAGAACAGCTTGAGCAATTAAATGAGATTCTTGATGATTATAGTTCTGGATTAAGGTTTGATGAAAGTGCTAGATTCCAGAAAAATCCTAATGTTACATTAAGCAATTTCCAATCTGCAAAAGAAGTGAGGTTCTATGAGACTAATGAAAAATACCTCACAAAGCAAGAGTTTGTTGATCATATTAACAGAATTAAGGATTATGATGAATTAATCTCTGAACTAGTATTTGCAGGAAATGCTATTAGAGATATCCAGAACATGAGCTATGTTGGGAGTATTGCTGGATTTCTTGAAGCATGGATAGGCCAGGATGAAGGCTTTACAAGAATCTTAAGTTTAAAGAAGCTAAGAGACAAAACAGAAATGATAACTTTAGGCTATAGGTGCCTTGATCCTAGCATTATTGCTGAACAAGTATTCAAGAATGCTTATTCTTGTGTGTTGATGTCAGGAACTTTAACTCCAACATCAATGTATAAGGAATTGCTTGGCATTGATGCAGAGGAATTGACTTTGAAAAGTCCTTTCCCTGTTGAGAATAGGCTAAATCTTATTGTTCCTAAGACAAGCACAAAATATGAGTTAAGAAGTCCTGAGCAATACAAAGAGATTGCAAAGACATTGGCTGATATTACTGAAGATGTTAAAGGATCAATTGCAATATATTTTACAAGTTATTATCTAATGGATGAGATATCTAAATCATTTTCATTATTGACAAAAAAGACTGTATTTACAGAGCGACCTGAAATGTCAAAACAGGATAAGCAAGAGTTTTTGGATAATTTTGTCAAATACAAGGATACAGGAGCTGTATTATTGGCTGTTATTAGCGGAAGCTTTTCAGAAGGCATCGATCTTCCAAATGTGCTTAAAATGGTCATAATTGTTGGCTTGCCATTGCAAAAGCCTGATCTTGAGACAAAGGCATTGATTGATTATTTTGATAAAAAGTTCAGTAAGGGATGGGATTACGGATATCTGTTTCCTGCATTCACTAAAGCTATTCAGGCTGCTGGAAGATGCATTAGATCTGAGAAGGATAAAGGTATTATTGTTTTTCTTGATGAAAGATACTCCTGGAGCAATTACATGAGATGCTTTCCAAACAATTGGCCATTAAAAGTAAGTCTTCTGTATAAGGAGATGATAAGGAAATTCTATGAATAATTAACTGTATATTATCTTTCCAATTTTGCTTATTCTCTTTTCTAGAGTTTCAAGTTCATCATATGATGCAAACCGGGGTATTCTGACTGCAAAAGCAGAATTCCTAATGGAAAAGCGTTTACCTTCTGTTTTTGAGGTATACTCATTAGTCAAATCATCTAGAGATTTCTGGCATATGAATTTAACTTGTTTAATCTTCTCTACATGCGGTGTACCTAAAGGAATGACTTTGTGTACTATTAATTCATATAATGGATTGGCAGATAATATTTTGATTTCATCACAGTTTTCGAATCCAATAACCGTCATTCTGTTATCAGAACCATTTCCTGAATTAATAGTCTGGTATGCTATTGCCCAATATTTTTGTTTCATTTATACACCTCCAATTTCTCGAGTATTTGCCCATATTTTTCTGCATGAAATCCGTTGAAATTCCATATTCCGATATTTTTTTTGATTGTTTTCCATGGGTTTCCTGCAATATGATTGAAACTTCCATCTTTCATACGGAAAAAACCATTAGATGCTAGAGAATACAGCATTGCAATTCTTATCTCTCCATTCTTTTCGAACTTGTTCAGGTTGCTATAATCTATCTCTTCGAGTGTAAGACTGTAATGCTATGCATATCTCTTGAAATTATCTATACAAGATTGTTTTTCTTTTTCAGATTTTGCATATTTTTCTGGTTCACAAAACGCCAGCACTCTATCAAAATCTCTTTTTTTAAAATTATCTTCGTAATAATGCTTATCGTATATGAACGGCTTAAAGTCAAAACCCCCGTAATTAATGGCTTCAAGTCTTTCTTGGTCATCATACGACTGATATATGTATATTTTCTTGCCGAAATCATTCTCAGATTTGTTAAGAAATGTTGTTCTAAGATTTTCAGCTTCTTGACTGTGATCACGATATGTATCTCTCCTTTCATATGCATCAACAGCACATTCAATTAGCTTTCTTGCATTAAAGAAGTGTCCTGATTCAAATTCATCCTTTGCAAGCAATTCAAGAACTAATCCTTTTGATAAGATTAGGTCTTCATGATTTCTCTTATTGCCAAGAACTATTCCTTTTTGTTTTGGTTTTAGTAAACAGTACATTTTTCATCACTTTGTATACTTTTCTACTTTTGATTTATTCGCTTTGCATTAAAATCCCTATAAGTAAATCTAATTTTTTGTCTTTGCTAAACAGGCGAGATAAATTAGCTTTGTACGTATCTATTGCGTTAAATGGTATAAAATTAATAAGATTATTGACCTGACTATGTTTTTCCCATTGTTCTCTGGAGAATTCAATGGCTACCCCTGTAAACTCAACTCCCTTGAAATTTTGTTTTAAATATTGGTTGAATTCTTTATAGCTTTTATTTGCTTGATCGGTAATATTTAACCTGAATTCTTTTTTTCCTAATTCTACAGCCCAGCTATCAGCAAATATTCCGCATATGGTATCCAATTCTTTATTATTTTTGTTACGCACCTCGGCGTCATATGTAACCATTGGCTGATTTCTGGCTGGGTAGATTTTTACATTGGAGATCTCGTAAGTACGCTCTACAAGTTGTTTTGGTTTAACGTGCCTATAATTTCCGACTCTGTCCACTGCAATTAATTGGGTATCAGGCTGCTTATTTAATAAAATTTTATCTAAGTATATTATCAAATGGTGCATTGTTGCCGGAAATTGGTCATAATTTATTCTCTGGTTTGTCATTTTGTTTTTCTCTCCATCAATACCTTAGTATGTCTCCTAATTTATAGTCGAAGTTTCATTTCAGGGAATCATCAAGCTCGATTTTGATGATTTTTTCTTTTCTGTGATGTTGATCTCCTTTTTCAATAGATTTTATTTTTCCTATTATTCCCCAAGGATCAAAGTTTTTTATTTGTCCACTTACAGGATCTCCGAAATTGTAAGAAATCGCAGTGAAGTTTCCTCCCCTGTCACGAAATATTCCCTCATTAGCCAAAGAATAAAGCAAAGCAAGATATGCTACTTCATCCTCATTACTCTTTACACCAAGCGGTGGAAATGCTTTCGGATTGAAAGTATAACTTTCCAGACAGCGTGGATTTAATGTAACTTCTCTATGTTTTTTAGTCATGACTTTAAGAGGGAACCAACTCCTAACTTGGTCCAATGCCTCTTTTTTTGTTAGAGGATTGTTTAAATATTCATCTGTATCGTTATGTTCATATTGCCCGTAAAAAAGAAGTAATCCGCAACTCAACCCCGAATCCGTTGTCCCATTATAATGCACTATAGGTGGACCAAACTTTCTTCCGTCAAGCCTAAAGTTTAGTGTTTCTATTGCGTCATAGATTGGATCATTTGGGTCATTAGAATTCTCGTCAAAATTCGCCTTGAACACATGGACAAGTTTTCCTATATCCTCAGAATGTGTCACTAAGAATCTTTCTTTTATAACCACGTTATGTTTTGCTGCAATCTCTATTGATTTTCTTGACTCTATATAATTCCCTGCTTTGAATTCTTTTTTTGCTTCCCTTAAGAACAGGAATGCGTTATCAAGAGTAACTGCATCTAATAGATACTGATTTTTGCCCCGCACCGCATAGTAAATGTAATCTTCACTTACCTTCAGGACTGTTTCAAGTTCGTTTCTCTTATCTTCTGTCATTTTTATCATCTTTGAGTATGTAATAGTTATCATAATAATAAAACTTCTTATGGTATATTTTAACAATTAGTAAAATATTTAAATAATAACTGTAAATATAAGAAAATGGCTTACAAATTAGATGTTTTTGATAAAAAAATACTATATGCGCTAGACAAGAAATCAAATATCTCTTTAGCAGAATTGTCAAGAAAAATCTCGAGATCAAAACCATTTGTTATCTACAGGATAAAACGACTTGAATCAGAAGGCATCATTACAGGATATTACGCAATAATTGATATGTCAAAATTAGGATATTTCACTTTTAGAGTCTATCTGAAATTTCAACAAATGAATATTGAAGATGGAAAAACATTTGTTTCATTTGTTAAGGAAAATCTATCACAGGTATGGACAATAACATCGATGCTTGGAAAATGGGATTATGCACTATTTCTCGGAGTTAAGAATGTATCAGAGTTTCATCATATTTGGAAGATTATAATGAATAAATACAAAGAGAGAATTAAATCATATAATGTCTCAGTCTATGCACCAATCTTTAATTTCAATAGATCTTTTTTTATTGATGAAAAAGAAATGCCTTTACTAAGAGAATATGGATTGGGAAATAAAGTAGATATTGATGAAAAAGATGTCAAGATAATCGAAGCATATGCTTCTGATGTTAGACAATCTTCAATTGATATAGCAAAGAAAGTCAAATTGAGTCAAGAGGCAGTTAGGTATAGAATAAAAAATCTTGAAAAAAAGAAGGTGATAATAGGATACAAAATAGGTATGAATCTAGAAGTTATGGGTTATACTTCTTATAGGGTTGATTTTCATCTTAATTCTACCTCTAAAAGTAAAGAGCTTTTTGAATTTTGTAGATTTCATAAGAATATTTATCAAGTTAATGATTCTATTGGCGGAGCGGATTTTGAAATAGAAGTCATAGTTAAGGATCTTCCTGAGTTAGTGTCATTAATAGACTCTGTAAAGATAAGATTTAAAGGAGTAATTAATGATGTTGATTATTTTGGATTTTCTACATTTCATATATTAAAGTACATCCCAGATTAAGAGCATTTATCTATATCAGTATACCTTTATCTATATTAATTCACCTTTTTTAAGCTTGAGCCCCCAACTAGTATACAAAAACGTAACATTTATATATTTGTTAGTATTTCATACTGTCATGACGATATTATTTGACCAATACAATATGCCTGAGAATATATATGAGATCATATTTGCTACATCTCAGCAAGTAGTTGTTGCTAAGCTATTGATAGAGGAAATGAAGCAGAAAGGAGGAGAGATCGGCAAGACAGAGATGTCTGTATTTGCAACAGCTCTTCATGAAGGCAAGCTTATTGATGAAGAAACAACTCAATTTGGCCAAAAGAAAAAAGTAACCTTATCATATAACAAAAGGCAGTTCTATGATAGGATACTGACACCAATGAAAAGCATGGGCTTAATAGATTATGATATGTACAAGAAGACTTATAAGATTTCAGATAAATTCAATAAAAACATGATGAGAATTGGCATGTTATGGCTGATGGAGATGAGAAAACCAGCAGTTGCTCACACATTGATGATCAAGAAATAAATCACATTAAAAAGAAGCCGGCTTCCTACAATTTCTAAATTCTCAACCACCCCACCTGTAGGAAGTTTTGGTTCTTCTTAAATTTCAAAATCGTATACTAAGGTATGCAAAAGACAACTAAAATACAAAAAACAACTAAAAAAATAAAGGCAAAAATGGATGACTCATTTCCAGTACGTATATTAGACGATGTTGTTCCTAGAGATATTCCCAGAGAAGAGATGATCAATGTAGTGTTCAGAAGAAGGTCAATAGAGAATGGTGAAGAGATAAATGAAATAGCTTTTAATCCTGAAACTTATAATCCAGAATATATTAATGATTCCTATAGATATTAATATCGAAATTCTTTGTAAATTTAGGTAAATTTAAATATACTAACTGTTTAAAGGCTTTTGGGTGATATTATGGCAAAGAATGATGATGAGAAACTGTTTGCTTTTTTAGGGGTATTCCTGACATTGATAGGATTTATCATAGTTTACGCTGCAAAGAAAGATAGCAAATATGCTATGTTCTATGCAAAACAAGGTTTAATACTTTTCTTTTTATGGATAATCGCATGGGTCATAACTGTAGTGCTTGCATTTATACCTTTTATTGGATGGCTTATTGGCATATTAGTATGGCTGGCTCTTCTTGCATTATGGATCTTTGGGATAATATATGCATTAAGTGGTGAGGAGAAATACATTCCAGTTATAGGCACTTTTGCAAAGCTGATAAAGCTATAATTTTTTTTTCTTATTCTTTACAAGCTTTGATGAATCCATCAAATAATGCCGCTGGTTTAAGAAGAGAGGACTTAAACTCAGGATGAGATTGAGTGGCAATAAAGAATTTATGATCAGGCAATTCAATAAATTCTACAAGCTTTCCATCAGGACTCATTCCGCTGAATATCATTCCATGTTTTTGTAGGATCTCATGAAAATCAGGATTCACTTCATACCTATGCCTATGTCTTTCATAGACCTTATCTATCCCATAAAGCTTGAACACTCTTGAATCTTCTTTCAATAAAGCTAGATATGCTCCAAGCCTCATTGTTCCTCCTTTTGATTCAATGGCTTTTTGTTCTGGTAAAATATCAATAACAGGATAAAGTGTTTCTGGATCAATCTCACTAGTGTTTGCTGTTGTTAAACTACAGACATTTCTTGAAAATTCAATAACAGCTAACTGTAATCCATAACATAATCCAAGAAATGGAATATTGTTTTCCCTGCAGAATCTTATTGCATTTATCTTTCCTTCAACTCCTGATCCTCCAAAACCTCCTGGAATGACAACGCCATCAATATCCTTGAATGATTCTTTTATGTTAAAATTTTTTTGCTCAAGCTGCTTACTGTCAATCCAATGCAGATTAAGTCTCAGACTATGCTTTGAGCATGCATGTTTTAATGCTTCATTAACACTGATATATGAATCAGCAAGCTTAAAAGTTCCTATATCAAAATATTTGCCGATCATTGCAATATTCACTTCATCTTTTGGATTGATGATATTATGGACAGCTTGCTTCCATTCTTCAAGCTTAGAGGTCTTTTTTGGCGATAAATGCAGCAGATTATTTATTTTATCTCCGATGCCTTCTTCCTGAAGGCTTATAGGAATAATATATGTTGTATTCACAGTATCTCTTCCTGTTACATCAGGCATGCTTATGATATAGTCTGATTTGACATTAGCATATTGTTCAATCTTGTTTTTTCTTATGTCATCTAATGCTTGTTTGCCTCTGCATAATATTAAGTCAGGCTGGATGCCGTTTTCTCTTAATAATTTTACTGATAATTGTGTTGGCTTGGTTTTCATCTCTTCAATATGACTTGGTATAGGAAGATATGTTACAAGAATATAGCAGATATTATCTTTTCCAATAGTATTTTCTAAAGCTCTTAATGCAAACAAGAATGCCGTGTTCTCATAATCTCCGACAGTTCCTCCAATCTCAACTAATGCAATATCAAAACCATTGCTCGCTGTTAATATCCTGTTCTTTATTTCATCAGTAATGTGAGGAATAAACTGAACTGTATGTCCAAGATAGGTTCCTCTTCTTTCTTTTTCAATAACTTCTTTATAGACCTGACCTGTTGTTATGTTATTTGATTTAGGAATTGATATGCCCAGGAATCTTTCATAAGTACCGAGATCTTGATCAGTCTCTCCGCCATCATCAGTAACCCACACCTCTCCATGCTCAGTAGGCCTCATTGTTCCTGCATCACAATTAATATAAGGATCAATCTTTATAGCAGTTACTGAGAATCCATAATCCTGCATGATCCTACCGATCGAGGCTGTAGCAACTCCTTTTCCGACTCCAGAAATAACTCCCCCAACCACAACAATAAACTTAGTCATGGAATTAGCAACAATCAATCAAGTTTAAATATTTTACTGGGAAAAAATAAAATAGCTTCAAAAAATACTAATCTCAGAGCCGATATGCTCATATAACTCAACTAGTAAAACTCTTTTATGATTCATAATTCCACTAATAAGGATAGCATTCCAAATATATATACCTTTCCTTACCCTACGAAAGATTTCTATATTCTTAGGAAAATTTACGGTTTTTATGGAATAATTTATAAATAAATAATTACTTCTATATGATGGTGAATATAATGGCGTCATATGACTTGACTTTAATAAATCCTCCGGCGCTTATAGAAAGACCACCTGTCGAACAGTCAGGAACATTATTTGTACCAGAAAAGCTTAGAATAACAGCAATGAACCCAGGGATATTATCCCTTTTTACTTACTTGAAATCTAAAGGATTCTCAGTAAACATATTAGATCTTTCACTGGATACAGAATATTCTTCAATGGAAAAAAAAATCAAAAATATCGACTCACGATACGTAGGTATAAGTTCCACCAGTGGCTTTGATTATTTAGAATCATTAAAAATTGCAGAATTTACAAAAACACACACAAATGCTCAAATATTTATTGGAGGCCAACATGCAGGTCCATTGGGAGAACTTGTTTTGATGGATAGTCAAAATATTGATGCTGTGATAAAATTCGAAGGAGAGTTAGTGTTAGAACAAATATTAAAATCTAATACAGATAACAAATTCAAAATTCCAGGAGTAGTATATAAAGAAAACAACAAAATTATTACTGTTCCTGGTAAATCACCAAAAATTAAACTAAATGATCTTCCATTTTTGGACTATAGCAGTTATCCTAATTATCTTAAATTTGTACCTTTTATAGAAGAAAGCAGAGGATGTGTTTATGGATGTAACTTTTGTACAAGTAATACTATAAACCACCGCAGAATTGATATGAAAAGTCCTAAAAGATTTTTAGATGAAACTGATTATTGCGTATCATTGTTCGGAAAAGAAAAAGCATATGCGGTGCTTGCTTCTACTTATGGAGTTAATCCAAAATTTGGGAAAGAAATTGCTCTGGGAATGAAAAAATTTGGTATAAAATGGAATTCTGAATTTAGAGCGGATAGTGAATGGGAAGAATTCATATATGAATTATTAGATTCAGGCTATGAAGTTGTAAACATCGGTTTGGAGTCCGGAAGTCCTGATATACTAAAACTCATGGGAAAAACAAAGAATCCTTATTTATATTTAGGAAAAATGAGAAAATTAGCGAAAATCGTCAGTAAAAGCAGTGCAGTCATGCGTTCCAATTTTATGTTTTATATAGGCGAAACTCCGAAAACTATTCAAGAAACAATAAAATTTATTAGCCAAACACCAGAAATACATTCAGTTCAATTTTCTCCTCTAATAGTATTTAACAATACCCCGGTTTTTAACAATTTTGCAAAATATAGAGAAGAGTATGGATGCGATATTATTAATACTGAGTATTGGCAAAGAAGACACTTCTATCCTGTTCACCCTTCAAAATATTTTTCATTTGATGAAGTGGCAACTTTGGGGCATGTTCTCGAAAAAATATTTTCAAAAGAAGATGCGTGGATAGAAGCTGCAAAATCATTATATAGTCAGGAAAATAAAGAAGTAGTTAAAAAAATAAAAGAAACATTGCGTGAATCCAGATTCAGGCGATCAAAATGAATATTTTAGCAATATCAATAGCATCCATATTCAAGGAACATATACAGGGTGGTTCACAAAGAATCTTTAAGAACGTTATGGAGTATTTATCAAAAGATAATACTATCAATGTGCTTTGCACAAGAAGAGACGATAATTTCTTGCCATTCGAAGTAAATCAGAACTTTAAGGTAAATCCATCACTCAGGTTTAGACAATCTTTTCCATTTCCATATATGACTAATCCAAATAATTTGGCAAATATCATTAAAAAAGTTATTTGTGAAGCCGAGAATGCTGATGTTATTTATGTTCACGCAGACGGATTTTATTTTAAAAAATTTCTAAAAGTGCATCATCCTAATATACCAATAATTACATCATTACATGATTTTGTATATCCGATAAGTATATCATCAGCATTTATAGGGGATAATGATATTGTGATTGTTCCCTCAAAATACGTATTCGAATGTATGAAACATAGTGTGGGTCAAATTTACGAAAATCTTATGAATAGAGCTGTGAATATAGAAAATGGCGTTGATACATCCATATTCTACAAAGATAAATCATTGACAAAACAGTTGAAATTGAGATATAATATATCAGATTCAGAGAAAGTTTTGTTATTTCCACACCGACCTGAGCAATCAAAAGGCATTGATCACTCTTTAAACCTAACAAAAAAACTTGTCGATAATGGCGAACAAATAAAATTGTTATTTCCTAAACATATAGATATACTTTGTAGTGAAGATTTACAAAGAGAATACGGTATTTTATATGACAAAATTTCTAAACTTAATCTAGAAAATCATGTGTCGTTCTTCGAATGGACTCTCCCTAATTTCATGAGACACATTTATGCATTAGGTGATATAACTCTCAATTTAGGAAATTTTGTAGAGTCATTTGGTTTAGTACCCTTAGAATCTCTACTTTGTGAGACGCCAGTAATAGCGACAAAAGCAGGATGTTTGAGATACAATTTAAAAAATTTTGAGGAAAGCATACAGATAGATTATGATGATTCAGATGCGTTAATGAATGCATATCATAAAATAGTTAACAACAAATTTGAATTCAAAAAGACTGTTGAGTTAATCAAAAAGAATTTCAGTTATGAAAACATGTTAAAGCAATATAAAGAAGTTTTTTTAAATGCAAAAGTAAATTCAACTCTTAAACTACAAAAAAATGGCCTTTCAAAAGATATATTTGAACTTGCACCATGGTGTTATATATCAGAAAAAGGGATATATGATGATTATATAGGAACGTATTCTATTAGAGATAAAAAGATCATCAAACTTTTGTCTGAAAAAACAGAATATACGAGAGAGTATTTGGGATCTGAATTTAATGATTTACAAAACAAGAATATATTGGTTGAGAAATGAATACGAAATATTTTAAGCAACAATGGGAATTGAAACAAATATCAGATATAATTTATCCGCAAGAATTTGCTTTTTTTAGGGATGATGATATAGGATTGGAAAATGAAAAATTTATTGATTTTTCAGAAAGTTTCCTGAGCGATAGTATCCCCCTTAATATTGCGGTAATCCCGAATCAGATAACATATATGACGGATAAATTCAAAAGATATTTATCAAAAGATATATTCACTATTTTTCAGCACGGTAATACGCATAGAGTCAATTACACATCAGCAATTTCTGACTCTGATATATATAAATCTATGACTCCTATCATACCAAAAAATTTGATTATCGGAGAGTTTCATACTTCTCTAAAAGATAATTTTTCAGAACAAAATCTAATAAAAGGATGGAAGTTAATTGAATTACATTTGAAAACGAAATTCAAAGGATTCATACCTCCTTGGCACAGTTTTCCTGAAATAAAACTTCTTTTAGATAACAACTATGAAATAATTTCAGGTTATGGAAATAAGATTGAAATCATAAAAAATAAAACAATTTCAATCCCTACAAATCTGGATATTATTAAAGATTATTCTAAAAATGAATGTTATGATTTGAGAAGTGTTTTGAATCGATCTGAAATATTACTAAAAGACACAAGATATGTAGGAATACTACTACACCACAATTTTATGACAAAAGATAGTCATAAACTAATTGCTCAAATAGCAGAACATTCTAATAAAAATAATATTCCAATAATCTCTTTGGAGGAGGCGTTAAAATGGAAGATCAAATAAGCATAATTCTAACCACGTATAATCGTAAAAGTTTATTAGAGATGACTTTAACAGCATTATTAAATCAAACAAACAAAAACTTTGAAATACTTATAATTGATGATCATTCAAAAGACTCGACACAAGAATTCTCCATAGATTTTGTAAACAAAATAAATATGCCTTCAAAATATTTTCGAATAGAGAATGAGGGTAATAATTTGAGTATAGCAAGAAACATGGGTGCAGAATTCGCTAAAAACAAATATTTAGTGTTTATTGATGATGATATAGTGGTTTTGCCTAATTTTATTCAAGAGTACATACTACATTTTCAAAAAAATCCCGATGCAGTCTATCTAGGAAAATTATTATATGTCAAGTCACAATCATTAGAAAATATAACACTAGAAGATATCAAAAATAAAAAATGGGATATTTTAAATCAACATTTATATTCAAAAATCGATCCTAGAAAAGACACATTAAGAGATCTTCCAGATTACTATAAGGTGTGGGGAGGAAATATGGGCATTGCAAAAACACATTTCTATTGTTTAAATGGATACGATGAAGACTTTAAATCATGGGGTGGATTAGATTCAGATTTAGGATTACGATTAAAAAGAAACGGAAATCCATTAGTTTTATTGGATGACTGTATAGGATATCATATGGGTACAAACTTTAAATCAATGTCTGAGATTCAAAAAGAGAGAGGTGTAAGAATGTTTGAAGATGAAAAAATGCACGATACTAGTATCATAAGAAATCTCAATCCAGACACTAATTCTAACAAACCAATAATAGTTTACTATAATAAAAAAAATTATCCTACTAAATTATTTTAAACTATTAACACTGACCTCAAAAAGAAGTTCTATTCCCTTTTTTAAACTATTATCGTGAAACCCCGGATTCCAGGAAAAATCCTTAGTTGCAACATCTGATATTACGAATATCGCTGCACTCTTTATCTTACGATGTTGAGAGATCGCAAATACTGCTGCTGATTCCATATCTGAGGTAATTATTCCTTGTTTGCGTAATTCTCTACATTTAGATACACTTAACCTGTAAGGCGCATCTGTTGTTACAGTAGGACCTTTTATGTAGGGTATATGCATATTTTTTAGATTCTTCTCTATTCTTTGATTTAGTTCTTTATTTGGATATACAAATTTTGAAGGAGGAACATAAAATTTTGACGTACCTTCGTATCGCAATGCTTTTGTACACAAAACAATCCCGCCAATAGGAATATTTTTATATTGTAATGATCCAGCGATACCAATATTTAATATAGTGTTAATTCTTCTTGCAATAAGTCTCTCAAGAATGAGCGCCATCATTGGTGCACCGATGCCTATTTTAATAATTCCTATTTTAATATTATCGCACTCAAAGATATAATACCCATATCCTAGAAGAGTTTCTATTTTTTTGGCATTAAATTTATTTTTTGCAAGTTCAATAAACTCATCTTGGTAACACATTATACAAACTTTAGGATAAACCCTCAATTTAGAAAAATCATATTGTATATCATATTTAAGCTCAGTACTTGGTTCTATCCAACATTTTTCAGTATAGTTCATTTTAATAATGAGTATGTTAGTGACTATAATTTAATAATGTTACTATTTTTCGTATTGACTTAGTTAACTGAAGCATTACTGTCAATGTGTCAAGACTTTGTCTTGATCATGCTCAGAAATACATTACATTTCTGACATGTGAACATTCTAGAGTATCACGTTATAAAAAATGTTCAGGATTGCAAGTGGAATATTTTTTCTTCGATAAACACATAACAATGTGAACGACAGTAATGCTTTTCACTTCAGAATACTAAGTCAATACTATTTTTCTATAAAGCTTATCCTTTGATTTATAATATATCCCCTTAATAAGTTGTCTTTTCTTGTTTTTGACATTATAGTCAATTAGCGGGATATAGGGATATCTCTAAATGGAAACACATTTTTTTAGTTTTTGTTACTTTTTAGTGTTGTCGATAAGTATTTAAATAACGACGTCTTATTTATAGACGGAGAACGTGTTTTTTGTCGTCGGTGATTTATGGTGAAAATTCTTATCTTAAATGGGCATGGAATACGACTTTATGTTGATAATTCTAAGGTTCATTTAAAGGATGGCCGATGGAATATCACAGATACTCCTGAAGAATATGTTTACAGTCCTAGAAAGATTGATTTGGATCACATTGTTATCTACGGCCAAAACGGAAATATTACCTTTGATGCGGTTAGATGGCTTATCAAGCATGACATTCAGATTAGTTTTCTTAATTGGGATGGTAAATTATTGACAACTATGCTTCCTAATCAAAGTGTTCAGATTGATGCTAAATTCTCTCAATATTCAGTCTATAAGGATGCTAAACTCAGGGTTTTCCTGGCAAAGTACTTTATTAAAGCAAAATTTGCAAGGACTCAATCCGTCTTAGACTATTTACATTCTAGGTATCCTGTTGTTAGGACTGATTTCAGTAAGGAAGAAGCTATGTTAGAAAGAGCAGAAAGTACAACAAAACTAGCAGAACAATTATTCGAAACACCAACAGATTATGAACTAAAAATCAAAGACAACTTGGTAAGAGCTCATGTAAAAAAGTTACAAAAATACAGGATACTAAATGCTCAACAAACAAATAATGTTACAAGATACCGTGTGAACCAAGATGTAATAAAAATAACAGACACCAAAACACACCTAGTAGTGAAGAATATTGATACAGGAATTGAATCACATATATTAATATGATATATAAAGAAAAATATTAATATCTATTTTAGGTAAAGTGAGAGATCACTAATTGCTTTTCTTTATCTTCGGATAACGATACTATCCCAACATATTGTAGTTGTCTCAATGATTTGTAAATACGTGATTTAGGAACTTTCTCAATCAATCTAA
This sequence comes from Candidatus Woesearchaeota archaeon, assembly GCA_013330595.1. Classification (GTDB taxonomy): domain Archaea; phylum Nanobdellota; class Nanobdellia; order Woesearchaeales; family UBA9642; genus UBA9642; species UBA9642 sp12459u. The sequence goes on from DUIB01000018.1 coordinate 50,531, forward strand.
CATACACCTGGTATAATTTATCTAGAGAAATTTCGTGTAATTCACTAAGTGCTAAGCTATCTCTCAAAAAATAAAAGCAAGACATAATATTAATAAATCTTTTTATTTTAAATTGTAATATGTTAACAAGATAGTCTAAATGATTTTTTACAATATCACATAATATATCATCAACTGTTTCACCTAATAATTTTTCAGGTCTAATATTTTTATCTCGGCGTTTTTCTTCAAGTATAGAATGTACTTCGTTTGTTGCGAGAAACTCTCCATCTCGATTACGCTCAATGTATCCTATTGATATTAAAAAATCTATATATTTCATATATTTCTCTTCTTTTGATATTACAGAATCGATTTCTATTTTATCTTTATCTACAAGTTGTACCAGTAAATAGTGGAATTTCTGGAATAAATACGCGACGCCAGATAAATGTAATAACTGTTTTATTATATCTTTATTTTCCAAGACAGAAAGCGTAATACTATTCCGCAAATTCAGGAACTCTGATTTAATGTTCTCATTCAATATTTTTCTTTTAATTCTAATTCTTTCACTGGACGTATGCTCAAATGTATATATGTTATCAAATGTGATTGCCCTAATGTAAACTTTTTTGTTAGGTTCATCAAAAATATTGAATACTTTAGAATATGCTAACTGAACTATATATCTATTTTCTTTTTTTGTTACTTTATGAATACCTATATTTAATCCAAATTCATCTAATAAATACCTATTTATAGATAATTTTACATTATCTTCTGAGTCCGAATCTAATTTATGAGTTTTCAATTTTAGTTTGCCCCTTATTTTTCATATCTTTTAATCGATAAGTATCTAATATAATCTTTATGTATGATTTTATATGTCTCGAATGTTGTGATACATCTAAATAACTTATTTTTATGGGTTCTTTATTAGCATATGGTAATTGATACAAAGGATCAACAAATAATAATGTCTCGCCTCCTTTTTTATAACCAATTAATAATAATATATGTTTTTTATCTTCCTTGTATATATTATTTCCAATATTAAACTCATACACATCTTTAAGAGCTGGAGCGATTATCTTTAGGATACTCATCTCAAAAAATACTGGAACACATGAACCATTTTTGCCATCCGAAAATTGAACAAATGTATCATGAATATCAGAGTACCCTATTTTGTTTGTTCTATATGGCACACCGATTTTTTGGAGTTCATTATTAAATTTCTGAAAATTATGCCTTTCATTTTCGGCACCATCTGATTCATCATAATTAAATATTACTTTTATTCTTTCTATATCCAGATCATAACCTAAGTTATGAAATACTACATTAAGAGCGTTTATCTGACATGCCGGTTGATCGCCTTTTATTAAATTATTCGGTATGTCAATATCGATAACCTTTTCTGTATTACTGAGTGTTTTTCTCTTCATTTATAAAGGGAAAAACAACATACTATTTAAAATTAATGATATATTCTTAATTAGGAAAGCTCCATTCTTTTTTTGACAAGTGCAGGCATTATTCCGTTTTCTGACAACCATGATAAAAATATCGTCTTGACGACATCTGCTCTATCATCGCCTAATTCTCCGACTAATGAATCTATTAGCGAAAGTTGTTTATCGTTAAATGTTAGGTATACTCTTTTGCCCTTCTCAATAAAGTTGCTATTTAGTTGCTTTTTGGCATCCATATAGCAACCAATAAGCATATACTTATATTTAAATATTGTTATAATGAATAATATATATTCAATAATTTAAATATCCTATGGGACAATGTCTTGTGTGACCAAACAATCAAACTTTTATTATAACTTGATTCTTATGAACTAGCCTACCTACATCACATTCATGATGCGTTGAAACCAGTTTTCTGAGTAAGCCCTCATACACCATCGAATGATATATGGAGATTTTATTTATATAAGTTATACTATTGTACTATTGGTTTGAGAACAAGCTTCTAAAAGCCACTCTTTAATCCTCTTAGGTGAGTGGCTTTTAAATTCTTGTAACAGCAAGGTGATCTATATGGAAGAGGAAAATTATCATATTGAAATTGATTGTTCGAATGAAGCTAATGCTATCGTGTGCAAAGCAATAAAATCTAAGAATCCTAAGACACCAGCCACAATAGGCGTAAAAGGCGAATAAATGCCAAAATTCGCGATATTATGCGGAAGCGGGACGTACAACAACTTCCTTACAGAGGTCAACACATTTCAGGCCAGGAATCAGGATGATGCATTTGAAAAAGGTGAAGACTACTGCAACAATCTAGAAGCCAGCTTCATATTCCCACTAAATAAGGCCAACATAGATAAATTAAAGACACTAATCAACAGGTGAATTAAAATGTTCAAACATGTAGAAGCTTTCGTAAAATATCTTGATGAAAACAAAGTAGCAGCATTCGACCTAGACAAGGATTTACTACATCCACTAAACAAGACTGCAGAGACATGTGCAGTACTCATACATGGTGCAAAGGAAAGCGGAGAATTCGAAGTCACAGAACTAGTAAGGACAGAAGACTGCCGCAAAAAAATCACAGAACTATTATCAAAAAACATTCCACTAAAATAATACCTTATAACTTTTCTTTAAAGATTAGAACTAATAAGGGTTGTCTCTTATGTATAGTTCATCTGGCGTGGCAATCAAATGAGGTAAAATCGATTTGTTGAAACAAGTGATTTAAGGACAAGAAAGTACTTTAAGTTCTATCATCTTATCTAATACTTTAGTTATGAATTTTTCCAATTCTCCTTTCTGTTCAATACGATCTTTTTTAAAAAATTGTTCGTCTAATATATATTCTGCCTCTAAATCATTATAGTCACCATCAGATTCGATTTTTATGTATTCATCTAGTTTTGATTTTATCTTATCAAAGTCTCCTTTCTTAGGCTCGTCGATTTCAATAAAAAAAGAAAACTCCCATCCTTCATTCGAATCCTGTGCATTAAAACCAAAAGCTACATCTTTATTATTAATTTTAACTTCTTTATAGATAGTCGGACCAGAATCGCCCACTACAGAATTACCTCTATTTTTTTGTTTACAATTCAACTTTGATTTTTTAAAAATTGAAGAGATATCTTCTAAAGTTTTATCGAATTGATCATATATTTTCCACATAGAAAAAAGATCGTTGTTACTTTGATTGTTTATTGATTGCCAAGCATTCATGTTTTCATCCTCCATATATTTAATTATCTCTTTAACAAGAAACGATTGCACTGAGTTGCTAACTAATTTATCAGATATTGATTTCAAAAAATAATGAACCTCATTCCATGGCATGTGCCTAAACTTTACTGAATCATTCATACAATTTTTTAACTTCTTCTCAACAGGGATATACTTTTCATAAGGATATGTGAGAAGTATGAATATTTTATTTTTATAATTCTGTCCATTTATCCAATTAATATATTTGAATAATGCTTCTTTTTCATCATTTATCTCTTTATCGCTCAATATATTTGTTTCTTCACTATCTGCTCTTCTCTTGAGTGCTTTAGCACCCATCTTGCTCTCAATAATAATTAACGTATCTGCGGCTTTCTCAATAAAAATATCAAATTCGCCAATATCTTTGATAAAATATTCAGGAACTACCTTAAATGGTGATCCGATTTTAATTTTCGCGATATATCTTACAAATTCTTTTGCGATTTCCTCATCAGAATGTAATAAATATGTTATGATTTGAGTAAAATATTCTTCATGAGGCGTTCTTTTTTCCTTACCTCTATATTTTTCTAGAGCTGAGAATAAATTACTCGTCATTTTTATCCCCCATATATCTTCTGCTTTTTTTTATCATCTTAATTCTGTTTTCAACTTTTTCTTTCTCTTTTAATAACCAATTTAGCTTTCTTTTTATATAGACTTTTGCATCAATGTCCCACTCATTTAACATCATCTGCCTAAACTCATCATCTCCATAGATCTTAACTACATCTTTCTTTATATATATCTGCTTTTGTTTCCTATTTGATCCCTTGATTGTTTTGGTGAAAATAATATCTAAATCTTCAAGTTTTTTTACAGATTTAAAGGTCACACTATATTGGTTTGTTGTCCTTCTCAGAAGTTTGTTAATCTCATAGATTGTTGGAGTAATATCTTTCAAATCTTCCAAATAAAGAATAATTATTAGTTCGCTTACTTTTGGTATCCATAAATAATTATATAATCTTTCGCTAAATTCTCTTGGAGAAATTCTTTTATTATCTTTTTTACGCTTGAAGATTTCCCAATGCTTAATCCAATACTCCTCTGAAAGATTTATTATATCAAGGTCACATTCTACATAGTCAATTATAGCAATTTTTAGGTGTTCCTTGTTCTCAATCCAATCTAGGATATTACTCATAATATGTTCTCAATGGGAATATATATTTAAATTTAGCGTAAAATTCGGGAATATATGCATGGATTTTGAGTAAAGTTATTATATATCTTATATAGTGTTCAAGTCATGAAATGTTTTTATTGTAATAAATATTTTAAGGAATCACCTCGATCTGTTACGGCTGTATTCCATCATAGAATGGATTTCTGTTCAGAAAAATGTTATCACAATTATTTCAAGAAAATAGGTAAAGATCTACCTTCAATGCATAAGAAAAAATCTTTTTGGTTTGATCATGTCTCTGATTATCCTTCTTTCGAGCAGTTCAGGAAGGCTTTCGTGGTTTTTCTTAAAAAACGAGCCTTAAAGGATATTTATGATGATTCTTGGAGTTTTTACTGTAGAAACAATTACTCTCTTGAATATCAATTAGAGCAAACGAGAGCCATAAATAAGGTTTTTGACACGGTTTATGGCGTTGGGAAGGTCAGATGGGGTTTTATTCAGAACCATCCAGATGAGAAACTTCAGGAGAGCCTTTATTGGGGTCCATTTCTCACAATTAATGATTTAAGCTTCATACTGATGGCTAATAGTAAAATAACTGTTGATAATTTCATCAGAACAACACTCAAACAGGCATTACTCAAAGAGATTAGTCATCTTAGTTTTAAAAGAACGAAAGCAACAACTCAGAAAGTGCTTAAGATTAACAATCACTTATGTCAGCAGTGCAATAATGAGAAAAGCACTTACAAAATTCATTTAAACAGGAAGATGATGCTCCTTTGTGATTATTGCTTTTATTATCTGAAATATAAAAACAAAGATCAAAAAATAGTTGTTGATTCTCACTTAGCTACAAAAAAAGGTGTTGATAATAGGATTAAGGCAATAAAAAAGTTTTTGCTCCCAATGATAAGAAAAAAAATAGATAAGAAACTTGCAAATAACTTATGGATGATACACAAAGTAAAAGGAAGCGAAGCACTGTTGACTAAAATAAAAGAATATCCTGAATTATCTAAGTTCTTAGCAAAAAATAACATAAGCTATTATGAACTGATAAAGGCACTATCACTATTGAAGCTAGAAAAGTGAGAGAGTAAAAATAGCCCACTAAGATAATTTTAGTTTCTTCCAATTCTTTGCCGGTTTAGAATATTTTATTGACACGTCTAATAGTTTAGCGAACATGTCTTCAGATAATTTGTTTTTGTATTTGCCCACAAAATATTCATACAATCCCCTCTTAAAATCCTCATAATCAATCA
>DUIB01000071.1 GCA_013330595.1 Candidatus Woesearchaeota archaeon
TAAATTTTGCCTAATCGATGTTAGGCGACCGAAGTCGACCCATAACGTAGTTAATGAGGTCGACTGAGGCAAAACACGGAGTGTTTTGAGTTTATTTTTCCTTCAAGCGAACACATGAGCGAAAAAGTAATTTCTATAAAATTATCGCTAGCGAGAAAAATAAATTTTGCCTAATAACTTATATATGAAATATATTGGATTTAGAGGTTTTAAGGGCTGAAAGAGGTAAATTCTAGGAATCAGATCCTATAATGTATTACTATGCTTCCGGAATGATTAATTGTTTTCTATATTGAAAATATGTTATTTACCGGAAGATCTTCGAAATTTCTTGAGAAAGACAGATAAAGAATAGCTCATTAGCTATTTTTATGCATGGCGCTCAGAAAAACACAAATTTTATATATACTTATATCAATTCGATATATAATTATATAAATGAGGTGTTTAATATGGTCGGAGATGCTCTTAAAACGAAAAAACCAAAGGCTGAAATGTTTTTGCATAGTCCTACTTTAGGTACAGTGATGATGGTTGAAGATACATTAAAGTGTGGTGAGTTGATGAAAATAGCTGAACTAAAGAGAAGGCTTCCTAAAAAAGTTATGCATCAGACATTGCTAGGAATTCTGGATTATTTACAGGAAAGCAACAAGATACTTATCGGCACAAAAGGAGTTATATGGATTTACAATGATGATCAAAAAAAGATAGCGAAATGGATGAAAAATGGTTTGGAAGTCTAAAAATGTTAGAATTATTTTCAAAGATGATGCAAAAATTTCATACAAGAGATTGAATGCTATAGTCAAAGACCAAAAATCCAAGAATACAAATAAAAGTTTCGAGATATCGCTGCTGAATTCTATAGAACAAAAGATTTCGATTCTAAAAACAAACCCGTTTTATGGGGATAATATCTCGAAAAAAATTATCCCAGAGAAATATGATGTTAGTAATTTGTGGCGTATGGAAATAACTGGTTATTGGAGGATGTTATACGCTATTGAAGGAACTGATATAGAAATAATATGTTTCATATTGGATATTTTAGATCATGATTCTTATAATAAAATCTTTAGATATAGAAAGAGATAACATGGATGTTCTAGAAGCATGCAAAGAGGAGATGCAATTTAGGAGACTAAGTTCAAAGACCAGAGATACATACCTACCTTTTATAAGACATTTTCTTGAGAAACATCCAGATCCTAAACGGATATCTAAAAAAGATATAAGATTGTTCTTAGAGAAATATAAATATAGTCCGGGCAATACGATAAATGTTGTGCATGCAGCATTAAGGTTCATGATGGTAGAAGTTCTTCACAAGAATATGAGATTAGGATTAAGATATGCAAAAAGACCAAGAAGATTACCTACGTGCCTGACAAAAGAGGAAGTCAAGAAGATTATTGAATCTATAAAAAATCCTAAACAAAGATTGATTATTTCTTTAATGTATGGTGCAGGATTACGAGTTTCTGAAGTTGTTAATTTAAAACCCGACGATTTGGATCTTGATAACTTTATTGGATATGTAAGAAGCGGTAAAGGAAATAAAGATAGATTATTTATCATACCAAAAGCATTGATTGAAGAATTAAAGACGTATTTGTCTAATAAATACTTGTTCATGGGAAATAAAGGGACTCATTATAGCATTCGGAGTGTGCAAGAGATTATTAAGAAAGCATGTAAAAATTCTGGAATGGCAAAAAACGTTCATCCGCATACATTCAGGCATTCATTTGCAACACATCTGATTGAAGAGGGCAATAGCATTGTTGTAGTGCAGGCTCTGCTTGGACATATAAGTATTGATACGACAATGGTTTATCTGCATAGTGCAAAATCTACCATTAATGTTAAGAGTCCATTGGATGATTTATCGTTATCCTAATTCCTAATCAATACCTTTATATATAACCGCTATATAACAAATTATAGGTGATATATAATGGCTGATGATTTTACTACAATCCAACTTGAGAAATCTATTGTTAATTCCTTGAAGGAGGTTAGAGAGTATCCGAAACAGAGTTATAATGATTTGATAAAAAAAATGGTCGATATATTCCGCAATACTAAAATGAATAATCAATACGATGAATTCCTGCATAAGATACAGCAGCAGAAAATGAAAGAATTATGGGATAATAAAAGGGATGAGGAGTGGGAAAATGCCTAAAGCAGGAAGTGTAATACTTGCAAGAGTCCAGTTTGCAGACACTTTTGAGATAAAGACAAGGCCTGCAGTAGTATTATTTGAGGAACATAACAACATCATTATTGCAGGCATAACAAGCAACACTCAAATGCAAGGCATACCATTAACAAAAAAAGAAGGTGCAATAAGCGACAGTGTAATCAAACCAAATTATATATTCACGATTTCTAAAGCTATGGTTTTCAAAGAATTATTTTTTTTGTCAAGAGAGAAGAAAAGGATTCTGCATGATGAATTAGTAAAAAGGTTATCTCTTCTTCAGAACTGATTTCCATTAAAGTATTGCATAAAAACTACTGTGGTTAATTTGTATACTTCTAAATTCAATAATAGTGTGAAGAGTATGTGAGATGACTTGCTTTAATTCATTCACAATCCTATTATAATAGTAACTTGAAAGTGATAATAAATCAAAACATTTATAAAGTCACCTGAATTGCACCATGAAATGAATGAACCAGTTATAATTGATACCAAAGGTTTACCAGATCTCAGCCTACTGCAAGATTATAATAAGAAGCTAGAGAAATATGCTAAGCCTTTAACTCCTGAATCAAGAAAGAATTCTAATAGAGGTTTATTTGATATAACAAGTGATATTATAAGAAAACCCGGTTATAGAAAATTGATAGAGCAATCTAAAATTGAAGGAAAAAAGGTTATAGAAAAGACATTAGCACATTTAGTAAATGTGTTTGACAGAGATTCAACTTATTTAGAAAAATTACCTTCAATACACATAACAGACCCGGTTGATGTGTCACATACTCATTCTCTGATCGCTATTGATGGATTTACAGCACCTATATCCTATGTACAGATCAATTATTTCACTTTGCACGGAAATTCTTATCTTGGTGAGCCTAATGGTCCTGTTATTAGCTTGCATCTTCCAGATGTTGATCATAGTGTGATTGTCGAAGAGAGTTTTCATTTTCTTCAATGGTTCTATACTATTAGTAATCATCAAAAAAATTCTAACAGAGATACTAATCTTAAAAAAAATGCATCTGACCAAGTCAATAATAATAATGTAAGTCTTAACATTGAGAGATCTTTCTCATTGGATATTGCATTAGAAGCCGAAGCATATTTCATATTAAGTTTATTTAACTTAAGTAGAGATTTAACACCTGGTGATAATCATAAAGACCATTATGAGAGTTTGTTTAATAAACTAATTAATGAAAATAGAGATGCTTGTTTTCATGAAATTCTAGAATTCAATAAAGCGGAGTCATTTGAGGATTTAATGAAAAATAGAAATCATTTCACACGGATGGTTGGTTCATTCCCTGACTTGATGAATCATTATTTAGGTTATAGTTTAGGAAAGGAATTGCATAATCATACTTATACTAAGCAAGATGTCATAAATTTGACAAATCTAATTTTCTCTACTCCAGAAGATCCTAACAACAGATTAGATGGGTTAATTAACTATCTTAGGAAAAAATAAAAAATTTTCCATTAAATTATTAAACAGAAGCTACCGTATAGTAGCATGAAGGAGCCTGGCTTGGTAGTTAGGATACATGGAAAGGATCATGAGAGCATAGAGGTCCAATTCAAGGACAGGACAGTAACAGCAAGAAACATTATCCGAGATCTCAAGATTGGAGATTATGTTATTCTTAATGAGGATCTGGCAATCCAGAAACTTACAGAGCATGAAGCATTAAAGATGATGCATTGAATTTTATTTTTTTATTCTTAATGTATAGCAAGATATCCAAAATTTACAAAAAATACACAATAAGATTACAAAAAGAATACAATCAATTCTAAGGCTAATCCTTGTATTTTTAAGCATAAATCGTAATCTTTATAAATATATCCTATCATTACATAAGATTATCAAAAATACTACAAGGGATTTACGGAAACTAGCATGTCAGAAATCGTTCATAACGATTTCTGAGCATGATCAAGAACTGCTAGTTGTGGGATTTCGTTGGCAGTTCTTGACATCCATAACAAAGCTTCAGCATAACACTTATAGAACCGCTGCCTCCATATCCTAATCCGCAATCCTCTGGCATGCGGTTCTTGTTTAACATGGATGAGACAACAGAAAAAATAGAAACCGTCAATGTAAGGCTTTCTCCTGAATTAATTATTATAATCGATTCATACATAGACAAAGGAATCTATAATTCTAGATCAGAGCTAATCAGAGAGATGTGCAGAAATTATGTTTTAGAGGAAAGATACAAAGATGAGTAAAACCCAGAATATTGCAAACAAAGAAATTACAAGAATCACAAAAAACACGATTGTGGCAATCAGGATGCCAAAAGGATTAGTTGATGAATTGAAAGACCTGCAAAAAATAAACCATTTCATGGATCTAAGCGATGAGATAAGATTTATCATAAGAAAATACTGCATTGCAAGGCAAGATCAGCCTGAGAGCATTATCAAAAGGCAAAAACTGATTGAGGATTTGACAAAAATAATTGAAAACTTAAAAGGTGAGACGCAATAAGATGAAACGTATTATTTTAAAACAAAGAATGAATACAGTGATGTTATCCATTATCTTATTGTCATGTTTAGCCATTTTTGCTTCAAAGCCTGCATATGCTTTAGAGATATTGAATGCTGATAATAATCAATCATTGACTAGCATAAGCCTATTCATCAATCAATCAGAAATGATAAATCAGAATCCTGATAATAGCCCAGAATTTGTAAATTTATCTGTTGTATATGACTGCAACATTAATGTAATAGCACAATCTAATTACTCGCAATACAATATGACTGGCAATGCTTCACTTCAGGATATATACATAGATCAACAAATATATGAAATAACAGATTCAATAGTTAGTATTGAGCCAGTATGCATATTCAATATTTTTGAATATTATATTAAGAATGTTACAATATCAGGGGATAATCAGTCAAATGAAAATTTATCATTAAATACATCATCTGATTCCTCAAATTCTTCATATGCTAATTACACCATCACAAGAACATTAATCTTAAATGCTTCTAAAAATATAATCATTGATAATCAGGCACCAATAATCAACATTGCTTACGAGACAAACAATGAGTCTAATGCTGCAACCATGATTATTAATGCAGATGATCTTACATATGCTCTATGTAATTTAAGCATTAATAATCTGAATTCATCTTTGACTCATGAATATTCATTCTATAATTCAACAGCATATTATATAAATGATACAGGCCACACTTATTCAGTTAATTGTCTTGATATGCTGAATAATTCTGCATTTATATCCGGAAATATTTCATTCAATATATCAAATAATGCATTAAACAACAATACAGCAAACAATACTAACTCATCAATCAATGAATCATTACCGTTTTTTGAGATTACTCTCGACAATACTGCAATCAATCTTGGACAGACAGGATTAATGACAATCAATGCAAACAATTACAGCAATGTATCACTAACAATATGTCCCATAGCACAAGGATGGGTTCAATGTTATTTGATACCTGAATTCATCAATGAAACCTATCCTAAACAACAAATAATGCCATACGGTAATAAAACAGGATCTTACTTAATTGAGGGAATAATGCATTACAAGAATTACACCATAAGAACCAATTTAACATTCCAAATAGTCAATACGCTAGTAGCGCATATTACAGCATCAGATGATAATCCAATGATCAACAAAATTGTCATATTCAATGCCTCTGCAGAGGGAGGCATAGGAAATTATAATTTCAAATGGACAATGCCAGGCAACACCATATTCTATGGGCCTGGAGCCTATAAGAATTTCTCTTCTTCAGGAAAATTCATCATCAATTTGACAGTCAATGATTCTCATAATAATGTATATTTGGCTGACATCAGCATCAATGTCAAGCCACTATATGAATTGAAAATAATCACATCAGACCAGAAAACAAATGCAAAAATGGGTGATGTTATTGTTAGCATAGATGATTTCAATTCAACTACCAACAGCAACGGTGAAGTGATATTCAGACTTGTAGAAGGAAGATATGATGTATATGCATCAAAGAACAAATACGGATCAATGATTAATGATCTGAAACTAGATGAGAACATAACATTGTATATGAATATGACATTTATTGATGTGCAAAAACCAGGGATAACATTGCTAACAGAAAACAAAACATTGTTTTCAGGGAATGTGAGGTTAAAGTTCAAGGCAAATGATGAGGATAAACTATATTGTGAATTATATATCGCAGAGCAAGAATCTTCATGGTTTGAGCTAAAGGATTATGGGGGTGATTTATTAGTTAATACAGAATATACGTTTGAACTAACTGATATTGATCTGGGCAATTATGTATGGAAGATAACCTGCAAGGATAGCAGCGGAAATATTGCAAATTCCGAAGAGAGAACATTCACTCAATCAGATCAGGCAATTGCTTCAGAGCTCCAGGGCAATTCAGAGACGAACTATGCCACAAACAGGGCTCTTGACAATATTTATTCTCTTACAGGCTATGAACAGGAAGTTGCTGAATTGCTTGGAATAAAAAAAGCATTAAAGGAGATTCTCGATAAAAGCAACGGACTTGATAGGGATATCGGCAATCTTGCTTTTAGAAGAGACTTGGATGAGCAGGGAAAGAAGCTGGCTCAAGAGCAATTGATCAAGAATTTGCAGAATCTTAAGGCAAATACTCCTAACAATCTTAAGGTGACATCATCAAAGACTTTTGTGAAATATGCCAGGGAAGAGGATTTAAAGAATCTTATTGACCTATATTTGGCAAAAAGAAACATTAATATTAAGCCAAAGATATTTTTAGAAGCAGTTAAGCGAACACAATCGAAGGCAACAATATCCACAAAAGCAAGCAATATTGTTCTTTACTACGAAGATGGTAGATCTTCAGAAATTACATTAATATCAAAGGAATTGAGCATTCCTGATTCTGCAGATGATGCCTATTTCAATCAAAATCACGTGACAATAATTGAAGTTATTCCGAAGACTGTGGCTCAGGATGTAAAATATGTAAATATCATAAACAAAGAATTTTCAGTAATACAGGATGATCCAATACTCGAATTGCCTGGCAACACCAAATCTGTCAATTACTTTATCAACAAATCAGTCGATCTTCTGCTTGTACAGGATACTGATACAATAATTATTGATAAGAATGTGAATATTGAGAATTTTGCCACAGGATTTTCTGTCTTAGGTATGGGTGCGGTTAAGGATATATCTTTGGATGGCAAAACAATACTTATTATTGTTATTATTTTACTAATTATTATTTATTTGTTAATGTCTATTGATGTTATTAATAAGATAAAAATACTTTTCACGAATTCGAAAAAGAAGATATCATACATGAAAGTATTGATTAATGACGCTTTGGATCAATTAAAGATTCAGGAATATGACAAGGCAGCTCTGATATACAGAGAAATCAGGCTTAATTACGAGGCATCAAACTCCGCTATTCAAAGGCAAGTATTTGATGAAGCATATGATTTATGCAATAAGATGGATATTTATTACTTTGATGAACTTTATGAGGCGGCACTTGAGAAATTGAAGATTGAAAGTGATATGGCAAATATATATGATAAGATGTATATGACTCTAGATAAGATTGATGATAAGTATAAACAGAACTTAAGGATGAAACTTATGGAAATCAAGCAGAAGATGGATATGCTTAAAGCAAGTAATCAGGCCATTAAATAAATGGTAAATGAATGACAAATGAATAATAAATATGAAACCAAGGTCAATGATAAGACATGCACATAAAATGATGAGATTATGAACAGAAGAATTGATGATATCGGGAAAAAGGATAGGCCAAATGCAAAAAAAATAATTATAGCCCTTAGCATAATCGCTGTCTTATTTATGTCAATATTTGCATTAATAGCTTTAGGCACATTTGTTGGATATGTCTATCAGAATTATTTTGCAGGAAAAGCAGGATACATATACAGTGTTGTCCTTGAATACAGAGAATGCGCATACTTATGGAGTGGAGTTTTTGGCGCTGCAGTGATGGTTCAAGGTTATAACAATCAGCAAGATGTTGTTGTATCTAGCTGCGGCATGTATGATACCAACCTCTTGTTTTATTGCCTTCAGCCAGATGTTGATCATGAAGTCATGGCATCGCAAGCATTGCCTACAGACATTGATTGGAACTCATTGCAAGCAGCATCTCCAGCAGATGTAGATGCCTATCTGCAGATCAATGGCACTCATCTAATGTCTGCTGAGAAGGCATTTTTGCAGACTGTAACTTATGAGATAGGCAACACACAATATATTGTTCCTGCAACTTATACAAGGAAAGTCAATGAATCAATTCCTAGCTCCTTTAATCTGGGTATAATGAAGGATGGCAACGGGAACCTGATCTTTATAACACATATACTTGAAAATTTCACCAGAGGTTTCAATAATAGGGTATATAATTATCAGATGATTCTCCCATTGAGAAATGGAACTAATCCGACATATTATTTCTTTACAGATCCAAATGATGTCTGTCCTGAAGGTGAAGGCCAGCTTCCTAATGCTGGAAATGTTATTGGAAATGTTTCAACAAGCTCTGGGGAAAGGCTTCAGAATGTTATTGTTGTTGTTGGACAAAAATCTGCAATCACCAATATAAATGGATTCTATAATTTGAGTACCCCTGCTGGAAGCTATTATATTTTTGGTGTCAAATCAGGATATCAAGCCTATGTTGGAAACCTAACAGTAGAAGCTGGAAATACTACTGCCCATAACTTTATCATGGTCTTAGAGGCTGTTCCTAATCCTAATACTGGCCCAGGAAATGATGTTGGCCCTAATGCTGATGTTGGTCCAGGAGAAGATGTAGGCCCCGGAGTAGCTCCAAGGGTTCCTATAGTTGAACAGCCAAGAAGAATAGAAGGAGTTGATTATGTTATATCATTATCACGAATCAACAGGAAGCTTGTCATAGGCAATTTCCTTCAGGAGATTGTATCTTTTTATAGTTATAAGCAGTCTATCGCAAATCTTAAATTCAGAATTGAGGGAGAAAATTTATCATCAATAGTTAAGCTTGACAAGCAATCAATGTCTATTGCTCCGAATACAAATGATCAATTAACATTGACAATATTCGGAGAAGGCCAGCCAGGCATATATAATGGATCGCTTATTATTGAAGGAGATCTGAATGAAAAGATTCCTATTATTATTGAATTATTGTCAAAGGACAGATTGCCTGTTGAATCCCTGCTGATAATGCTTGATATCGATAATAAGGAGATTTTTGGAAATCAAAAGCTTAAATTCAAGACAGCACTTCATAATTTGCTGACTGATCAGAGTTATCCTGTCAGCCTTCAATATACTATTCAGGATACAAATGGAACAACAATCTGGAGTGATTATTCAAATGTCTATGTTCAGACAAGTTTTTCATTATTGAAGACAGCAATACTTCCAAATAATCTTCCTACCGGAGACTATATATTAAGGGTAACTGCTAACTATCTTGGATTATCAAGTGGAGCAAGCGCATCATTCAGTATTGTACTGCCATTTTATGAAAGAATCTTTTTAGGACTAAAAGTATGGATATGGCTTGCAATATTATTATTCTTATTAGCAGTATTGCTTGCAGCATGGCTGCTAAGAAGGTACATTAAAGGAAAAAAGAGATACAATGCAAAAGTAGAATATTCAGAATTGCCAAAGCCTGGAAACAAGTCAGCATTTGTCGGAAAAATAGCAGAAACAGAGCATAAGACATATTTTGATCTGGAGCAATTTAAAGTGCATACTATTGTTGCAGGAGCAACAGGGGGAGGTAAATCTGTTGCAGCCCAGATAATTGTCGAGGAAGCATTATTGAAGAACATAGCAGTGATAGTGTTTGATCCGACAGCACAATGGTCTGGAATGCTAAGAAAAGGAACAGACAAGAACATGTTGAAACTTTATGATAATTTTGGCATGAAACCGAGTCAAGCAAGATCATTCAATGGAAATGTCAGGCAGATAACAAATGCATTAGAGGTAATTGATATTAAGAAATATATCAAGCCAGGTGACATACAGATATTTGCATTGAATAAGCTTGATCCGAAAGATATTGATATATTTGTTGCAAATTCTATTAGGGAAGTTTTCCATGCTAATTTTTCAGAAACACCTGAAATAAAGTTATTGATAGTTTATGATGAGGTTCACAGACTATTGCCGAAATTCGGAGGTTCTGGAGAAGGGTTCCTGCAAATAGAGAGAGGATGCAGAGAGTTCAGAAAATGGGGTGTAGGTATATTGATGATTTCTCAAGTACTTGCTGATTTTGTTGGACAGATTAAAGCAAACATCAACACAGAAATCCAGATGAGAACAAGAGATGAAGGTGATCTTGACAGGATAAAAACAAAATACGGCCCTGAAGTTCTTCAAGGTTTAGTAAAAGCAAGTGTTGGTTCAGGGATGGTTGAAAATCCTGCGTACAATAGAGGCAGACCTTATTTTGTCTCATTCAGGCCATTGCTTCATAATACACAAAGACTTGCTGATGAAGAGCTCGAGAAATACAATAAATACAATGAATTGATTGATGATCTTCAATATCAATTTGAACAGCTTGAAGCATTAAAACAAGATGTGTTTGATCTAAAGCTTCAGTTAAAGCTAGCTTTAGATAAAGTGAAATCAGGAAATTTCAATATGGTTGAAATTTATCTCCAAGAGCTTGTTCCTAGGGTTGCAAAGATGTGGGTTAAACTCGGCAAGAGTCCTAAGAAAAGGGAATTAAAGCTAATTGATATAAAATCATTGAAAGAAGAGATGAAAAAAGCAGAGGATTCTAGAAAGGAATATGAGAAGCAGAATGTGAAGGAGAAATCAGAGGAAAAGAAAGAAGAGAAAAAGGTCTTGAAATATGAAAAGACAGTTGATTTTAATAAAGCCCTTAATTTCTCTAATGGAATAACAGTCACAAGCTTGCAGGAATTGTTGGATGTTATGCCTAATATTACTGGAACAACATTCAGGCATCATGTCAATCAAACCAAGAATGATATTGCTGATTGGATAAGCAAAGAATTTGATAATGAATTAGCTGAAAAAATCCGGCAGTCAAAGACAAATGAAGAATATGTTAAGATACTAGAGGCAGATAAGACAAAGAACAACAAGCCAATAACTGAGAAGAAATCTGACACTGAATCAGAANNCAGGATTCAGAAGAATGGAAGGATCTCAGAAATAAGCTAAATTCATTAGAGGATGACCAGAAGATAAACTTGCTGGAAAAATCAGGGAAGAAATACAACAATGAGGTAAATATAAAATTCAGTCTAGGATTATTGTATCATAAGAAAAAAGAATATGATAGGTCAGAACAGGAATATCGCCAGATACTTGAATCCAATCCTAAAAATCTCAAGGCATTATATTATTTAGGCGGCTTGATGAAAGTTCAGAAAAAATACAAAGAAGCGATAGAATATTTCAATAAATACCTTGAATTTAGGAAAGATGATAGAGTAAAGGGCCTGGTGGATAGGCTAAAGGCAAAAGTTTAATTATAGAGGGTTTTGATTAATCTATCAAAATAGCTCAAAACCCCAATAGATTGCTTTGAATAATCAATGAAAAATGGAGTTATTCAAATCCCTCTATAATAAATGATGAATAAATGAAAAAATGGAATACATAGCACCTCCGGATAAATACTTTTATACGTCAGATAAAAAGGTATTGACTAATCTTTATCAGTTGTCAGAATACATTGCAGACTGCAATCAAGAAAAATATTCAGAGCACGTAAATAAGGATAAGAATGATTTTGCATCATGGGTGCAATATGTCTTGGGACTTGTTGAATTGGCAGATGAGATTAGAAGAACAAACAATCAGCAGGAATTTGCAAAAATCTTGAATGAATTTGTTAATTCAAAAAAAGAGAATTATAGTGTTGGCAAAGAAAATCATGTCGAGCTTAAAGAGGATCATGATGATAAAGAGGATGCCATTAATAATCCCACAAATAATTTAACTAATGCTTCCATTAATGATGTTGCTCATGAGAATAATAATGCAGATATTGCCAATACTTCAAGTAAGAGCATTGCTGAATCCAAATTCCGTGAATGGACAGATGAGGAGCTGGAGAAATTTTCTAAATTTGGCTTCAAGAACCAAGAATCAGATGATGAAAAAGCTGCATTGCTTTTATATCAACTGAATGAATTAATGAACATGGTTAAAGATTTAAGGAAAAGTGAAAAAAATGTTTTGATTCCAGATTTGATGCTAAGGATCCTTGATAGCAAGATTGCTTTTTATAAAGTAGCAAGGAAAGAAGAGGATTATGACAAAATCATAAGTATGTTCAATGAGATAAAAAGAGAGATAGATTATTGCAGCCAAGAAACTCCTTACAGTTTTACTGATGAAATAATAAAAACACTGGAACTGCAAAGAGTGGTGATGAAAAAGATATGATCTTTACGACTATGACAAAATATATAAAAGATAGGATAAATATGTGATAAGAGGTGAGTGATGCTTTGGTTTAAGAAGAAAAAAGGGGAAGAACAGAATTCTGATGAATCTTCAGAGGAAGAAAATGCTGAGCAAAAGCCGGCAATTTCTGGAAATCTTGAGGTAGAGCTAACCAAGATTAAATCACAATTAGAGGCTTTGAATGAGGTAAGGAAAGCTAATGCAGAGCAATTCACAAGAGTCTCTGAGCAGATAGGTGAATTGAGAGGAGCTTTGATGGATTCTAATAAAGCCATTTCTGTCATTGAGGTTGCATCAACAAGAGCCATTGATATGGTTAATTCTGTCCAGCCAGACAAGCTTATGATAGAGGTCAGGAAAACAGATGCAAAAGTTGAGGCATTAAGAGCAAACATAGAGGCAAATGAGACAATAATGAAAGACATATTGAGAGAGCTTAAAGAGATGAGATCCCAGATGAACTTCTATAAAGGTGCTGATCAAATGGTTAAAATGAACAATGAGATAAAACAGGAGCTCATTGATATTAAGAAAAGTGAGGGTGCAATTGGAAAACATGCTGATATGGTAGAGACTATATTCATAGAGGTTGAAAAGAAATTTTATGAATTTGACAAATTCAACGATGCTGTAAAAGACATTGATAGATCATTCAAGAAAATAAGCTCTGATTTTGATAAGATGCGAGTTAATGTTGAGGAAAAGGCTGATAAGAAAGAGTTTGTGAAACTTCTGGATAAGTTCACAGATTTTGAAAAACACACAACTAATATACTAAAATTATTAGAGCAGAGATCAAAAGGGACATTATCCAGTCTAAATGAGTCTTTTGATGAATTGAAAAAACAGCTTGAAAAGAAATATTCAACTAAATTGGAGTTAAAGCCTATAGTTGAGGATACATCAAAAGAGCGGTCTGATGATGTAACGGCTGATAAAATATCAGGTGAACCCACAGATGCAGAACCTAAGACTTCAGAACAAGGAAAAACAGAAGTTTCAGCAGAACCAAAAACAGCAAATCCAGAATCTTCAGATTCAAAACAAAAAAAAGGAATACTGGGAATGTTTAAAAGATAGCATTAGCTTTACAAGGGAAAAATGTCAGATAATTACTTAGCAAATGTGCCTGAACAGAGCATGTTCATACTGGCTAATGGGACTAGAATAGCAAATCTTGATGAGCTGTTTTTTATTGTAAGAAACTCTGATGATTCCCTCTACACCATGTATGTCAACAATGAAAAAAATGATTTTGCAAATTGGATAAGATATTCCATACATCATGAGCAATTGTATAATAGGATCAAAGGGAATATTCCAAAAAAGGATTTTATTGATATATTGGCTCAAGAGATTGAATTCATTAAAAATCCTAAACTTAGAGAGACTGCTCAATATTTCAGTGCTGATGAAAACAGCATAAATGCTCAGGATAAATCAGTCATTAAGGATACTGGCACTAATCTTAAATTAGGTGAGGCAAATGTTGAGAGTCTAGGAGATGTCCATAAGGATGATGCAAAATCAGCCATTAGTTCTACTATTCCTGTTGCAAACACTGAGAAAGCATCAGCAGAAATTAAGCCATTAGAAGCTGCAAATGTTGATAAACCTTCTGAGATAAAGCCTGTTGATACAAAACTTGCGGTTGACAAACCTGTTGAAGCAAATAATGCTGCTGAAAACACTACTGAAAACAAACCTACTGAAGTGCAACAAGTTGCATCTCAGGCATCTCCTGTTCAGCAGATCATTGATGAGATATACGAATTCGAAGAAGTTTTAAAATCCATTATTGATCAGATAAATGCAGAGATATTCTCTGATTAATTATTGAATTATCGAATTTTTTCTTGTAATGTCCTAAAAGAAATAGATTTATAAATCTTAATTCACATAATTAGGTTATATTTAGTGGGTGATGTGATTTAATATTGTAAATTAGTAATATGCGTTATACTTTGTGTTATGCTTGTTTGATTCTAATACATTATCATTATATTAAATAGCATATAATAATATATCTATCTTGGTATAACTATTCTATAATATATGTTGATCTTTTGCTCTTTAGAAACCAAAATATTTATAAATCATCAAAGCAAATTATACCTTATTTGGTGTATTAGTTAGGATATGGATAAAATAATGGTCAGAGTATGATTGGAAACAAGCTAGAACAAGATATTATTAAAGTGTTTGAAGAGAATCTGACAGAGACATTCAGCATAAATTCTATTTCAAAAAGATTAAAGAAATCATACCCTAATATTAACAAGAAATCACATTTTCTGCTTAAAGAAGGCATACTTGGAAAGATTGATATTGGAAAATCATATCAATGCTTTCTAAATCTCAACAATGACAAGGCAAGGATTTTTCTTGCCATCATAGAATTAAATAAAAGGGATAATTTATTAACAAAGAATTCTAAATTTAATGGGATAATTCTTGAATTGTTCCAATTAGGGAAAAAATTCAATATAGAGACAGTAATAATGCATAAAAAGAATCTAATTTTCATATGCCATGAATCATCTAAAAAACAAGACATTCTAGAGCATACATTTCTCACTCAGGAATTCAATATTGTATTCTTAAATAGGCATCAATTTCAGGAACAATTCTTGAATAATCTGGATCTGCAAAGATATCACTATATCCTATTGAACACTGAGAATTATGTTAACATAATATCTGAGCTGAATGATAGATTGATAACAAAAAAGTTGATTGGACAAAAAGGACAATTATGAAAGATACTGATAAGGAGAATATGCGTAGCACAGGCAGTATAAGTAGAGTAAATGATATTAATATAGCAGGCAATATGCAAAAAAGAGCATTGTTTAACATACCCTTATCATTAACAAAAATATTGTTGATAATGCTTATTGCCCCTATTTTTGCACAAGCATTGTCAGATGATTCTAATTTGAATAATTCGGGTTTGATTCTGAGCAATTTAGATAATAATTTATCATTTTCAAATTTATCATTTTCATTATCAAATGCGCCTCATAATAATTTAATTATTGGCCTAAAGGATGTTTCCAAGCACGGTATAGATTTTACTGATAACTATGATCTATTTATATCAACAAAATCCGATGATGGAAGTTCATCTGGAAACTACAAATATTTTGGCAGCCTGGTATTCCCTATTACCTATCATATGAATCATTTTGGAAACTTCACAATAATGTTAATTAGTAAATATGATAATATGATAATTGCCAAAGAATCCTACTATTATGACAGTTATATTCCTGAAATTTTTAAAGTTATGCCACAAAATCAATCTCATGTCAATGATGAAAATGAATCGAATACAACTGTCAATATTTCTGTTGATATTCCTTCCTATAATAACACAATAGTCAATTTATCAGACAAAATCACTAACAAAGCCATTTGCAAAGACCTATCATTAACATTAGATAAGCTATCTTATCAAACAGGAGAAAGAATTGATATTAAAGTTGAAAACAATAATCAAGATTTGAATTCAGGATTTAAGCCAGAATTAGATATTGTTGAAAATGAGAATGTTTACAAATTTGTAGGAGAATTAACTAACGCATATTTTATTCCAATAAAGACAGGAAATTACAAAATAATCCTGAAATGCTCAGAAAAAACAGAATATATTACTTTCATAGTAACTGAGTCAAGCAAAATAATTAATGATACCGGTAAATTCGAAAATAATGACTTTAATGATTTTCTCTTAAATAATACAACCAGTGACATTTCCAACAATTACACGCTTAAGAAAATAATAATAATGGATTCAAAAGGAAGACAGATTAATAAGGATATAAGGCTATTTAAAACAAAAACAAAAGAAATTCACAAGTCAAAAAATAATATTACAAAAGCTGAATTGAGTAATAATGTGTTGAATGATAAATTATCTAATGATAATATTTCAAATAATGATAAAGTGTTTAATAGTGATGTGCCTATTAATGATTCATCAATTAATGTGATTTCTGATGTAGCAACAATCTTAGTTGCTGAGATGACAGAACTTAGCTTAGAGAATGTTCAAGGGTTAGAGAGTGCAAGTTTAAGGCTGGAATCATTAGAAATGAAGGATAATGAAACAACCTTATTCTCTATTGAGGATGTTCCTTCAGAAGCAATCGATATTGACTCAGGCAATGTTTTGGCTTCATACGCAATGGATCTGTCTAGCATTAACTTCACTAATGGGACATTCAATAAGATCGCTTCAGGAAAAGAATTATGGAAATGCAAGGAATGGAATTTTGTTGAACAAAAATGTTATGGACGATGGAATAAGATAATGGATATTATGCCAGGAGAATATTATTCATTCGAAGTATCCCCTGAAGATCCAGGATATGCCGAGACAGGACTAGCGACAATAAATACTGATAGATCAATATACAAAATCGATGAGGATGCGAAAATAAGCGCAGTTGTCCTAGACTCAAAAGGATACCTAGTGAGCAATGCCTCAGTAAGCATTATTGTCACAACTCCAGATAATGATACATATCTCTTTGGAAACGCAGTAGAATCAGGCAGGGGCATATATGAGATAATATTTACACATAATGATATAGAAGGAAATTATACAATGCAGGTATCTGCATACAAGAACAGCACATATCTTGGCATGATACAATTTGTCAATTACACAATGATAAGCACATTTGCTGTTGCAGAAGATTATGATTTTGACATCATAAGAAATGTGCCAATGACAATTGATCCATTTAATGAGCCATTATATGCAGAGATAATAATAATTCCGCTCAATGAAAATATTGCCAATTATAATTTTACTGAGATAATACCAAGTGAGGTAATGGTTAG
The DNA here is from genome assembly GCA_013330595.1 of Candidatus Woesearchaeota archaeon. Classification (GTDB taxonomy): domain Archaea; phylum Nanobdellota; class Nanobdellia; order Woesearchaeales; family UBA9642; genus UBA9642; species UBA9642 sp12459u. The sequence continues at coordinate 17,581 of DUIB01000071.1, forward strand.
TGACGCATCAGGTGCATTGGTATCTAGCTCTGGCAATAGGACACTACTGACATGGACAGGTCTCAGTGGAAATGTTACACTGAATTATACAGTCCAGCCACCTCTTGTAACCCCTAATCTGCTGATTATAGGCAGGGCATTTATCCAATATATTATTGGCTCTGTTATGTATTTATTCGAGGAGATCAGAAACTGGTTTATTGCAGTAGATCCTACAGTAACAAGGGATCAGGGATTAGTAGTTTATGCAGACAGAACTGATGATGGATTCATCAAGTATAGGAATTGGACCGGAACTGCCCTGCAGGGAGAGGATAATTCTGATGTTGATGTTGGAAACAGGATAAGCTGGCAGAAGGTTAGGTGCATGGTAGATTATTCGCAATGTATTGTTGTGAACTCTGATACTGGCAATGATATAAATTTTGCGATATTTGATACTGATACATGGTCATGGCGTAATCTGACAGAGCTTGACGGCTCATCTCTGGATGATCAGAAAAATTTTGATGTTGAATGCGAATCTAGCAGCGGAGAATGCATTATAGTATATGAGGATTCTACAGGGAATAATGCAGATTTCATGCTGAGAACATGGAATGGGGTGACTCTTTCTGGAGCTACAACTATTACAGTAACCAGTGGAGAAAATGATGACTTCAGATGGATATATCTATATCCAAAAAAGAATTCAGATGTCATTGGTGTAGCATTGCAGAATCAGGGTGGAGGAACTGGAGGAACACCAGCAATATATGCTGGGATATGGAATGGCACAGGATTTGGGAATTGGCAGACACTGACAACAAATGGTCCATCACAGGGTAATGAAAGAACAAATTACAGACATTTTGATTGCGCATGGGAAGGAGCAGGAACTGGCGCAGGAGATTTCATATGTGTATTTGGAACAAATGGTGCTGGCCAGATTGATGCTTACTCATTCAATGGTACAGCATGGAGCAGTCTTGGTAGTATATATGATGGTCCAAACAACGAGGTTCTTGAGATTGTATTATGCGGCCAGAGGCCAAGCAACACATTCAATCATAGTGATATTGGAATAATGATGTGCGATGCAGGAAGTGATTTAGATGGTGGCATATGGAATGGCACTGCATTCTCAAAAACCCTTGCATCCGACGATCCTGCAGAAAACACAAATGCAGAATGTGGGCCGAATAAAGACCAGGCACATTATGCCCTGAATTTTAACTGCGAATGGGAGGATTCTGGCGCACAGGGAGTGTTCATGTGGGTAGATAATAATAATGATTATTTAACATACGGAACATATCTGAGGTCTACAGCATCTTTCAGCAATCCTAGCTGGGATTCTGGGACTCAAATTATTGCAGATGGTGCAGGAGATATCAGACAGACTGATTTAATGGCAAACCCTGCATCTGATAAAATATTTTTAGTTTATACTGATGGGTCTAGAGATGGTGGATGCTCATTATGGACAGGAGCATCTTGGGATGGCTCTGGATGCAATAGTGCAACAGTTTTCGAGACTAATGGCCCAAATGTTGGTGTGGGATGGATGGCATTTGATTGGTTCAGGAATCCTCTGCCACAGCCTGAGATAACAATAATCACTCCAGCAAATACTCTGCAGAATCATAATTATACAGGCATAATCAATCCAAGCTCTACAAGCATTGCCTGGGATAATGGGACAACAGCACAACCGCCAACAGGAGCATCTGCTCCGATAACTGGCGTTGAATTTGCATCTGCTGAATATGTAAAAATAACATCAAGCAATGATGTATGGCATACAACAATAATCAGTGGATCACCAACTGGAAGATATGCCTATCAAAGCTTTAATTTCAGCATTTCAGAATCCACAGTTAATATGGAATCAATTAAAATTACCCATGAAGGATATGCTACTCAAGGAACAGGTCTTTCAGCAAGCCAGTTTTATATTTATGTATATAACTGGAGTTCAGACACTTATATACTAGAAAAAACAGTCTATGCAAGCACAGTTGATGTAATTAGTGAGATTACTATAACATCAGGCTTTAGTGATCTTGTCAGAAACAGGCAATTATATGTCCTGGTAGAGGGAAGCTTTGCCATTGGTACTGGAGCTAATGCGCGTGCTGACCTGCACACAGACTATATTGGAATTGATGTTGAGAACATTCCTATGCTATCACAAAATGCGACTGTCAATGCTACTGCAGTGGATGATGATGGGGTGAGTTTATGCGAATGGAGGCTCTTTAATAGCACAGGCGGGACCAATCTTACAAGAATGACAAATACAATAGGTGATTACTATTACAATATCAGCAGCATATCAACCATTCTAGATGGATTCTATACCCTCACAGTGTTCTGCAATGATACAACAACCAGCCGGACAAACACATCAGTATATGTATATATAGACAATACAAGACCTGCAATTCAATTATATGCACCTGGCAATGGAGCAAATATTACTGCAAATTATGCATTGTTTGCATGGAATGTCACAGACTTAATTTATGAAGTATTGATATGTAATGTGACAATAGATGGAACAGTAAGAGCAGCTAATGTATATTCAACACATGGAGATAACACAACAAAGAACATAACAAGCATCTCTGATGGAACACATTATTGGAATGTTACCTGTATTGATGATGCGGGAAACAGGAATACCTCTGAAACAAGAATATTTGATTCTGATTATTCAGCACCTATTATTTCATTGAATTATCCTGGAGCTACATCATACATTAACAAAAATCCATTGGATCTTAATTTTACAGCAACTGATGCGCACACTATAGTAAATTGCTCATTGTTTTTGGATGGCTTATTGAACCAGACTATTTACAATGTTGTGAGTAGTGCAGTGACTAACTTTACATTTGTCAATTTTACACAGGGATTCCATGGATGGAATGTGAGCTGTTATGATAGTTTCGGATTAAGGGGGTATTCTGCTAATAGAAACTTCACTTATGATACTTCTTCACCAAGCGTATATCTAAATCTCTCTTCTGGAGCAATATTTAATGGCACAACACCTGTACTCAATTATACTGCTGATGATAATATTGACTCAAATCTTACCTGTAATATAACAGTTAATAGTGTTGTTGTTGATTCAAACATACCATCAGGCAATAATACATTAATATCCAGGACTGTTTCATTGCTTGATGGGTTTAAGCAATGGAATGTTACATGCTGGGATGATGCAGGCAATGCCAATACTTCTGAAACTAGAATATTCCAGGTAGTTGGCGGGCCATTAGTACAGCTTCAGACGCCTGCTAATGGCACAGTAAATAATGGATCGAATCTTACTTTCAAGTACTTTGCTCAAGATGGAAATGGTATTTTGAATTGCTCATTATATATTAATCAGATATGGAACCAGACTAATAGCTCTATAAGCAATGGCGCAAACAACACTTTCCATATTAATGATCTTAGTGAGGGAATTTATAACTGGAGCGTGAGTTGTTATGATACTAATAGCTATTCTGGTAATTCAAACACCTGGCAGTTAATATCTGATAGATCCAAACCATCAATAACATTGAATGCTCCTTCAATTGGTTTAGTGATTACTTCAGTCCCAATATATTTCAATCTCACATTCAATGATACATATTCACCAAATGCTACCTGTAATCTCACTATAGATAATGTTGTGTCATCCAGTAATCAGAACTTTATTGCTTACAGAAATAATTTGACAGCCAGGTCTCAAACAGTGACTAATGGATTCCATTACTGGAATGTAACTTGTGTTGATCCTGGAGGAAATTTTAATACTTCATATACATGGAATTTTACTGTTAATGTCACATTTCCAGTGAATCTGACAGTGATAGCTGATAAGTCGCAATATCAAGAGGGAGAAATAGCATTGATTAATGTAAGCACAAGAAATGAGACACTAGGAGGAGTTGCAGCCAATATTACTTTGGATTACATATATACCAATACTACATATACAGACATGCCTTGGTGGAATACCTCTTGGACTTACAGAAAACCTATAATCCTGAATCAGACTAATAACACACTAATTACAAACAAGGCTTTACTAGTGAATGTTACAGTCCCTTATGGCACAATAACTGATTGTGAAGAATTAAGGGTTATATCAGACTCAGAAATTGCTCTTGTTGAATCCGGAGTTATTAATGGTGATGATGTCACATACTGTTATATATATTTTATAGGAAGTGTGTCGGCAAATGCTGTTAATGAGAACAATTACCATGTTTATTATGGGAATCCGGATGCAACTTATAGCTCATTATCAACAGGCATTTCTGGATCGTATATATTCAGAAACCTCTTCTTTGATGGCTTTGATGGGCCGGCAATTAGCAGCAACTGGACAGCAAATTCAGGATGGGATGGCTCAACTGATGACCCTTTATCAGGAGATCATGCTCATGTTGATGGCACTGTCTCAAATTCAAACATTACATTGGCAAGCTCGCTGAATTTGTCTTCATACGATATTATTAACATATCCTTTACCTGGGGCATTGATGGCGGCTGGGATACTGGACCTCCACTTGATTACTTAAGATATGATTATACAAACAATAGTGGTTCTTCATGGGCTCAAATAGGAACATTGGATGGCGGGAGTGGAGCAATAACGCAAACTCTAACAGCCACACTTAATAGTTCATACAAGGTGAATGGTTTTAATATTAAATTTAGGGCAACAACTGACAATAATAATGAGGATGGAGGATTTGATGATTTCAATGTAACAGCATATTATGAAATACAATCATCTGTAACATCCGGAGTGGGAAGTCAACAGTTGCATATCCAACGTATCACAAGCCAGACAAATTCAACAGGTCAATATAATACTACATTCACAACCAACGAAAGGACTTATGGAAATTATAGTGCAGCAGCCTATGCATTCCCTCCAAATACCAACTTAAGGCATGGCTGGGGCTATGACTGGTTTGAAATAATTTCTGACCAGTTCGGTCCTGTAATTACATTATTGTATCCCCAAAATCTATCAACATTAAGAAGCAGCAATATAACTTTTAATTATACCGCAGTAGACTATGCCAATAATGTGCAGAATTGCTCATTATACATTAATGGGGCATTCAACCAAACAAATACGACTATTAATGAATCTATTACCAATAGCTTCACAGCCTATTTCTCAGAGGGAACATACACATGGTATGTAAGCTGTATTGACACATTAGGCTCATCATCTAATTCCTCAATCTACAACCTTAGTATTGATGATACCCTTCCTAGTGTTAATGCAATAGCCCCAAATGCAACAACCCAACCTTCAGGAACAGTTGCATTTACATTTAATGTAACTGATAATATTGATACATTGATATTATGCAATATTTCAGTAGATAATTATAATTATTCTACCCTATTCAACACATCCTCTGGATTAAACAGCACAAATATCCAGAACATAACAGATGGATTGCATTATTGGAACATGACTTGCTGGGACAATGCAGGGAATAACGCGACAAGTGACACTTTAAATTTCACAACAGCAACAATACCTATTGTAACACTAGATAACCCCTTTGATGAGTATGGTCTGAACAGTACAAACATAACACTATATTATAATCTATCATCCATAGATGTTGCTAATTGCTCCCTTATACTTAATGATGATTATAATCAGACTGTTAATGCTTCGGAAATCGCCTACAAGGTCAATGATGGCATTAATAACTTTACATTACAAAGTATGAATTATGGCATTTATAATTGGACTGTAATATGTTTTGATATTAATAATTTCAATGGCACAGATGCAATAAGGGTATTTCACCTCGATAATGATATGCCTAATATAACATTAATATATCCTTCAAACAATCAGACGATCTACAGCAAAAACATAAACTTTACATTCAGTGTCACAGATATTGATGATGTATTAACGTGTAATTTGAGCATTGATGGTTTGATTAATAAAACAAATATTAATGCATCATCAAACAAAACTACAGGAGTATATGTAACAGGATTATCAGTAATTGAGCATAATTGGAGTGTGGCATGTACAGATAACGCGGGATTTACTGCAATATCCTCAACATATAATTTTACAATAGATTCAAGCGTGAATGTTGTGCCAATAAGCCCTGCAGATAATTACACCACTAATATTGGCAGTTTAAATTTCTCATATATACCAAGCAGCCCTGCAGATTTTGATTTAGGATTTTGCGACTTATACATAAATGGCAGCGTATATTCAACTCATGTGGCATTGACATCTGGAGTGCAGGATACATTTACTGAAACCGGGTTCGGAACAGGATCATATACTTGGTATGTCAATTGTACAGATAGTGTTGGTGAGAACAATCTTAGTGCTACAAGAGCATTCGTAATAGATACTACCTCACCTAATGTCATATCATACTATCCGGATGGGCATTCATTCATAAGCAGTGCAGTATTTTTTAATTGGACAGCAACAGATAATTATGATACTAACATGACATGCACTATAAGAGTAAACAACACAGTAAAATCTCCATCAATAGCATCCTTGAACAACACACTTACAAATGCCACATACACAGGAATTAGTGATGGAATGTTATTCTGGAATGTCACATGTGTTGATGATGCAGGGAATTCCGGAGTAAGTGCACTAAAAAACTTCACAATCCAAGAACCTCCTAATGTCACTCTTAATACTCCTGCTAACAACAATAGAGCAAAAAACCAAAATATCACATTTTATTACACTCCAACAGATAATTCTGGAAATATAAGCAGCTGCAGCATAATTCTTGATGGTTCAATAAACCAAACAAACAGCACTTTATTGCCCTCTGGCACACAAAGAAACTTTGTTATAAACAGCATGCCTGCAGGATATCATAATTGGAGCATTAATTGCACAGATCCATCAGGGAATGTTGGAACATCATTGAATTACACTTTTTACATTGATTTATTTGCTCCAGACATAACCCTTGACAGGCCTTCTGAAGGGGATTTTTTGAATAATAATGATGTCTTCTTTAATTGGACAGCGACAGATTATAATGGAACAAGCATTAATTGCTCAATATATGCTGATGGAATATATAAAAATTCAACATTACGTACGAGCGGCTCATCATTTAATGTTACTGTTTTTAATCTTACTGATGGGCTGCATAATTGGAGTGTCAATTGTCGTGATGATCTGAATAACAACGTGACCAGTGAAATAAGAAATTTCACAATCAACCAGCCAGACCTGTTCATAAACATTTCCAAGATTGTTTTCAATAACACCAATCCTAATGAGAATCAGACAATAAACATAACTGCCAATGTGAGCAATATTGGAGGAGTTCCTGCTACTAATGCATTTGTCGAGTTCTGGGATGGAGATCCTGGAGTTGGTTCTTATATAGGAAATTACACTGCTACTGTAGGAACAAATAGTTCAATAATATTCTGGACATTGTGGAATATCACAAAAGGATACCATACAGTATATGTAAATGTCGATCCTTACAATGTAATCAGTGAGTTGAATGAGACAAATAATAATGCAACAAAAAACATCTCACTACTTTTATCCAATATTTATAGTCCTCCTAATGGAAGCATGTATGTAAATCCTAATGTGTCAATAAATTTCACTTTGCAGGATTTCACAAATGGATTGATTAATTATTCAGTGTTTGTTGATAATGTCTTTAATGGACAGAATGGTTCTGTAACAGATAACGTATCATCAAATATCACTGTCATATTGACTCAGGGCACTCACACTATTAAGATACAGGCAACAGATGCATTAGGAAGAAAAAAGAACTCCACAGCATTATACATAATAATTGATTACATGGCACCATATCCAGTGATTAATACTGCTAACCAGACTTGGTATAATTATGGGACACCGACAATAAACATATCAGCAACAGATGATAGGGTTATTAACATCAGCTATAGGATTTATGTTAATGGAAGCATAGATTCGCTTGGAAATATCTCTAATGGGACATCTGCACTCATTAATTTATCCTCATTACAGAATGGAAGCTATATAGTGATTATGGAGGCATGGGATGATCTCAACAACACAAGAAACAGCACTCCAAAGATAATCTATGTGGATACCGTAAATCCAGAACCGCTTATAACCACATTGAACAATTCATGGTTTAATTCAAGCAATCCGTTGATATATTTCAATATTACAGATAATATGGCAACAATATTTAATTACACTTTCTTTGTCAATAATTCATATAATGTTAATGGCAATATTACAAACATTTCAGGATATAAGAATCTTCAGAACCTGAGTAATGGCACTTATGTTATTGTCTTAGAGGCAGTTGATCAGGCCGGCAATAGAAAAAACAGCACTATGATTACAATAAATATTGATCTGGTGAGGCCAAATATTATCCTGAATTATCCTGACAATCAAATAAATATTACTAATAATTATATTGAGCTGAATTTTACGCCTTATGATAATATGGCCCAGTATTTGATATGCAACCTAACGCTTGATTCAGTGGACATTGCAAGTAGTCTTAATGCCTCTGCAGGGCAAATTCAGAATGTTACTGCAACAAATTTAGTAGGTGGCTATCATTATTGGAATGTAACATGTTATGATCATGCAGGCAATGCAAATACTAGCTTAACTTATTCATTTTTTGTGCTGATGCCCGATATTGAAGTATTATCCTCCAGAATATATTTCAATGAATCAAGTCCATTAGAGAACTCTTCAATAAACATCACAGCTGAAATTAGAAATATAGGAAGCAATTCTGCTCCGAATTTTATTGTGCAATTCTTTGCAAATAATCCTTTTGCTAATGGTATTCAGATAAATGGCAATATTACCCTGAATTTATCGATGAATGAATCAAAGAACATATCAGTAATATACACTATTCCTATCGGTACAAATTCCTTCTTTGTATTAGCAGATGCTCCGACTACTACTAATGGGAGTGTTATTGAATCAAATGAATCCAATAATGCTGCAAATAAGTCATTGGCAGTAAGCCAATGGCAATATATTTTAGGTTATGAATTAGGTGCTTTGAGAATGTATAATCCATCTTATAATATTTTGTTTGAATGGAATGTAACTAATACCACTGGAAGCCATGTTTTTGCCGCCGATATTGATAGCTCAATTACATGGTTTAATCTTACAGCTGCCACAAGAGATACTGAGGAGAATTTTGCAGGAACTGATCTTTACAAGATTGACCAGGCATTAGGTGATGAAAATAATACTGATTCTATAAACAGGACATACATGTCAGATAATTTTCCTGTACAACTAGAAAACATCACAGTATTCAATCGACAAATAAAGAATGTACCGGTTTATAACAGTACAAATAATGATAATTTTCTGACAGGAATCTTATGGGACAGCGGAGATGGAGGATCAAGTTATAATAAAAGCCAGGATATTGTTTTTGTTACCCATATCAACAAGAATGCAACTGGCTATAATAATAGCTATGATTTCGAAATGAGATTGCCAGCAAAACTCAGGCAATACAAAGCTGGAGTGAATATGGTGTCATTATATGCAGAACTGAATTAAAATGATAAAATGTAAAAAAGGGTGTGAGCAATTTAGCAAGATAATTATAGTCAAACTATTTATCTTTATCTTATTGCTAGGATTATTTATAGGAGTCTCTATAGAGTTCGCTATTGCGGATCCAAATCAAGAAGATAATTCTATTGTTCATAAAATAGATTTGAACAAACCATTTTACACTGCTTCAGACATGGTTGAGATTAAAATAATATCCGTTAGTATTACAGGTGAAGAGATTATAGCGAACCTCTCTGAATTAGAGTTATATATTGAGCCTAACATAAAAGAATCAATAGCCTATAAATATCTGGGTCTTGATGAAAACATGATACTTTTTTCAGCAAGCAATCCAGGAGAATATACTGTGAGATTATTTTTAGATGGTGTGATGTTAGATGAAAAGCAATTTATTGTTTATGGAGTGTATGATGCATGTAAAGAACTTGAAGTTAATATGGAGAATAGTTTGGATTTAACTATTTACAATCAATTAGAGAGCAATGAAGGGGCTTTAGTGCTGCCTGAAAGTTTGGAATTGCTTTTTGATGATTCATATGGGATTAAGAAATATGTTCTTTCTCCTATATCGGATTCTTCTGTATTATGGACTCCGATTAATGAAGGCAAGTATAGCTTATATGCCGACGGCGAATACCTTGATTGTTTCAAAGTCTCCAGGATAAATACCTCCAAAGAATTTTTAGATAATTCATTGGTAGATTTAGATAATTCATTGGTGAAATCAGATGTTGATAGTCAAAATAATCTGCTATTGTCAAATGCTAATAAATCGTATAGTAAAATAATGTCCAATTTTAATTTTACCAAAGATCATTCTAGAATAAAAATATTAGACAGCAAAAGGGAATCATTAGAAATAGATGTTAAATTCTATAAGCCAAAGATTAAAAAATCTGAAAATATTAAGAATATTATTCCTAAAAATGTCATTTCCTCTGATATTGAAAATGCCTTATTAAATATAAATAATATCTCTTTGAATGCATCTGATATCTCAAATTCATCTAATGTCTTGAATGTATCTGGTGTATCGAATTTATCTGATGTCTTGAACGTATCAGATATATCGAATAATAATTCTCTAATTATTTCTGATAATCAAATTTCTGATAATCAAACATATGTTGTTAATCAAGAACAAGGTTTTGTTGCCGATGCCTATATCTCAGGTCAACAGATTCCACAAAGTGATATTATAGAGAATGACTCTTTTGATGTTGAGATAAATTTCCGTAATTCACCAATAGGAAGATTAAATATAGAGAAACTAAAATACAAAGATAATATGGAGATCGGTGTTGATGAGTTGAATAAGAGCAAAGAGTATATTGTTGGAAGAACTGCACAAAAAGCATATGCAGTAAATCTTTATGACCTACAGTTTAATGTTTCATCATTCACTGCCATTGCATCTGCCACTGAACTCTGGAAGTGCAAGGATTGGAATTTCACAACACAAGAATGTTATGGAACATGGGAATTCTACATGAATCTGACTCCTGGCAGTGAATACTCTGTCAAGCTTTATCCCGGAGATCCAGGATTTGTTGAGGCATTTGATTCGAACTTATCTGTTGATGTTGATTTGGTTGCTATAAATAATGATACTATTGTTATGTCCTGGGTTTCTGCTGCTACTGGTTTTCCATTGAAGTTTAAGATAATGTATACTAATGGATCGATAATTGTCAATGATACGACAATTGATGCAACAGGAGATGCCACGAGCAGAGTGTCACTTGCTGCCATAGACCAGAACAACTTTATTATAGGGTCATTTGATGGGCCTGCACAGGCACAATATTTTTATATTTATGATATTTCCGGAGTCGCAATTCAGGGTCAGACTTCTGTTGATCCTGTTGTTGGAACGCAGAGCGATGTTGATGTTTGTCAGCTTGGTGATAGGTTTCCTTTTATCTATGCTAATGATGATGCTGTTGATCAGGATGCTGATTTTAAAATTTTTAACAATTCTGGTGCGCAAATTACTGGTGAGACTAATGTTGATGGCGCAATGACTCCAGAACTTTCCAACCAGAACCTTGTTTCTTGTTCTGCTTTCAATAGCACTGCATGGGCTTATGTGTGGTATGATGCTGCTGCTTCTGATGATATGACAATTGCTGCTCGAAGTGATTCTGGTGTTTCTATTGTTGCTGGCACTGATATTGATGGTGCTGTCGGCAATAATCCTCAAGTAGCCAGCACAGGATTAAGGAATCAGAGAGTTGCTGTTGTATTCTATGATTCTGCTGATGATGATATAACAATTACCATAAGACAATTGAATGGTGCAGCTTTTACTACTACTCTTGCTAATACTGATATTGATTTAAATGCCGGCATTGATAGCCGTGTAGCTATTCAGGAGATTGATATGACTAGTCAGAGTTATTTTGTTGTTGCTTGGCAGGATACTTTAGATGCAACTATAAAGGCAGGCATATATAATGAGACTGGTGCTCAGATTGTTGCTCCTTTTAATATTACTAAAACTCCTTCAGCCACATATATGATCCTTGATCTTGCTGGTTATAGCAGCAATATAAATTTCGGATTATGCAATGGTGCATGGGCTATTGCGTACAGCAATTCTTCTGGGAATGCTGTTTGGGAGACGTATGATTACAGTGGTGCAAGATGGGATGGTGTTTGCCCTGATGTTAATGCACCAATCATCAACTTAACTTATCCAGAAAATGATAGCACAGTAGAATTATCTTCATATGAGCTGAATTATACTGCGGTTGATGATAGGGATGTAATATTGAATAACTGCAGTCTCTTTGCTAATTTTTCAGGATCTTTCATAATTAATCGGACATTTTATAATGTTTCTGCCGGTATTAATTATTTCAATGTTTCAGGACTTCCTGATGCGCAATACTTATGGAATGTAAGATGTTTTGATAATTCAAGCAACAGCGCATTTGCTCCCAATAATTTCACATACAGGCAGAATTATTATATCCCAAGCATCATAAATGCCGCAATTAATAGAACTGAGATTAATCAGTCTGAAACTGTGAAATTCAATGCAACAATAACAGACAGTTGGGGTGTTGATTTTTCTTATGTTACATTGTTCTATCCAAATGGATCAGACGAGAATATCACTTTACAAAGAAATGGTGTTGAGCATTATACCTTATTTAGCGATACAATTCAATCTGGAGAATATTCATTCACATACATCCGGGCAAATGATTCATTAGGACAATCAAACAACCTAACACTGTCGCTTAAATTCAATGTAACCACTAGTGATCCCGAAATTTTTAATTTACTGACACCTGAAGACTTGACAGTATCAAAGATACTAATCCCTAACCTTTCATGGGAGGAATCATATGATTATAGTTTTGCAAATTATACTATACTTATTGACAAAGACCTCTCTTTCAGCACTCCTGATTTTGTTTATCATACTTATGCGCTGGTAAATAATTCTTATGTCGTTGATTATGCGTTGGATGCAAACACCGTGTATTATTGGATGGTAATAGCATATGATATTTTCGGCAATTCAAGAAACAGCACAGACATATTTAGCTATATAACTGATACACTGGCTCCGTATATAGAATTAAATAGCCCGCAAAATAATAGTTATGTTTCAGGATTGGCAATGTTTAATTATACTCCGACTGATACAAACACTATTGATAGTTGTGTTCTTTATGGAAATTGGACAGGCAGCTTTGTAGCTAATGAAACAAACAATTCAATAAATAATTCGAACCCGAATTATTTTGAAAAAAATATACAGGATGGAATGTATATTTGGAATATGATTTGTTATGATATTGCAAACAATTCAGGATTTTCATCCTCTAACAATACATTCATAGTGGACAATATAGGGCCTTATGTTAATCTTATGAGTCCGCAAAATAACACATTCGAGAACACTACAAATAATATGGTTTTCTTTGCAAATGCCACAGATATATTATCAAACATTTCAAACTGCTCGCTTATTATAAATCAGTTGACAGTAAGATTCAAAAGCCCTGTTGCAGAGGCTGAAGAATTCAACATGACTTACTTTTTGGACAATGGACAGCATAATTGGAGCATGAGCTGTTATGATACTAATGGAAATATTGGAAATTCAAACATTTACAATTTAACATTGAATGTAACTGACAATGATCCTCCTTTCATAATAAGAAATTATCCTGATGATGGATTGCATATCGCAATTAATCTTGTCTTGTTTAATTATAGTGTTGATGATTCTGCAGGCATAGAGAATTGCTCTATATATATCAATGATATTATCAATTCAACAAATAATACTGTTAATAATCATGACTTTAATTATTTTGATATTTCAGGATTTATTGAGGATACATATAATTATTCAATTGAATGCTATGATAATACTACGCAAAAGAATTATGCGAGAACAACAACAAGAACATTTTATGTCGATCTGACATCACCGACTATAACGTTAGTTTATCCGACGCTGAATTCTCAATTGACTGAGTCATTGATAAATTTCGAATACATTCCTATAGATGATTATCTATTGTCCTGCAGGCTATATGGCGATTTTGATGGGGCTTTTGAAGAGCAGCAAGTCAATAATACTCCACAGAGCGGAGTATCAAATTTTTTCATAGAAAATCTCGCTGATGGTGCATATATATGGAATGTATTATGCGAGGATGAAGCCTTGAGAAGTGCATTTGCACTCCAGAATTATTCTTTCATCATTGATACAACTCCTCCTTATTATGATAATGTAACATCATATCCGCAGAGCCCTGCAACATTTACACCACAGAAATATTATTTTAATATAACTTTAGGGGATAATATAAATTTCAGTACAGCTGTCATAGAGCATAATTTCTTAGGATTAATTGCTAATTATACTGTTATTGATTATGTTGTTTTTGGAAGCGATAGGATATATTATTACATTATTGAAAATCTTTCATCAGGATCCTATAATTATAGGTGGTATGCGAATGATTCTGCAGGAAATATAAATTCAACACCTATATTTTATTATACTATAGAGGCATCTAACTCCAGCATCTATGCATTGTTAGATGGTATTCATGAAAACAAATCAATTGATGAAGATAATTATGTTAATCTTTCATTAGATCTGCTGATGCCAAGTCAAGGATATGTAGAATTGTTCTTACAAGGATTGTTAATAAACAACGGGACATTTGGGGTTGATCAAATATATAATTATACTTATTTTGTGGATCCTGGATTCTATAACCTGACATCAATATATTATGCGACACAAAATTATAGCTATGCATTTGATAGCGTGTTCCTTACTGTAAATGATACAACGGATCCATCAATCACGCTAATGTCTCCAGGAAATAACAGCAATGTCACTGCAGGAGAAATAAACCTTCAATATATTGTTAATGACAAGAGCAATATCACCAATTGTTCATTGTTTGTGAATGGAAGCTTTATAGATAATTCAAGCTATGTCCAGACAAATATGACACAGGGATTTACTGCTTCGCTCGGAATTGGCAATTATTCATGGTATATTGAATGTCATGATTTATTTGATAATAATAATATCAGTGAAATAAGGTATTTCAGTGCATTCAATGCGTCTATAGTGTTGGTTAATGTCGCTACTGTTAATGCTAGTTATCAATCAGGCGAAACAGCTGTGATAAATATCAACACGACAGGATTCTTCGGGGATAGCATGAATACAAATTTTACTGCTGACATAATCTTAGGAAATACGACAATACCGTGGTGGAATGCAAGTTATGAAAATAGAAAACAGTTATCATTGAGCAATGCATATAGTATTCCTGTGACGACATCAATAGAAGTCAACATAACAGGGTTGAATGGATTGATAGACAATTGCACTAAACTAAGAATAGCATATTTTGACGGCATAAACAATCAAGATATTGCTCATGAGCTAATTTCCGGAGATAATAATGATTCATGTAATGTTTGGTTCACAGCGACCGTGCCTGCACTGTCATCATCAAATTATTATGTATATTATGATAATAGCAGCAGCAGCTATTCTGGAACTGTACAGCTCTCAGGAATCAAGATACAAAGAGGATCAGTTGCTGGTACAGGAGTATCATTGACTGCTAATGTTGAGACTGCAAACAGGAGCAAATCATTTGTATTATTCACAGTCAATGCAGCTTCAAGTTCTCCAACTATAATCCATTTCATCCCAACAATGAGCATTGATACACAGATCGGTTTTGATAGATATGGATCGGGAACAAACGCAAATATAAGTTGGCAGCTAGTAGAAGGCTCTGATATTACAGTTCAGAGAGGGTCAGGAGCGCTTTTGGCTGCTGCTGCATCGATTAATTTTACTATTGATGAAGTGAATCTAAGCAATTCATTCATAATTGCTGATGGAAGAGTAAATACTGCGACAGCAGGCAATAATATCCGGGGATATTTCACAGGAAGATTTGTAAACAGCACTTATATATCATTAGATAGGGCAACAACAGGAACTGCAGCTACTGCATCATATCAGGTTGTTGAATGGAAAAATACAAATGTGCAATCAGGAAATATATCATTCACATCAGCAAGTGTTAATATAGACATCTCCCAAATCAATCTCTCTAGATCATTAATTGTGATAAGCAAGGCCATCAATGGAGACACAGGGATGGATGCAAGCCTCGTGAAGACATCATTTGTCAACTCTACCGGTATTTCTATAGGCAGATTTACTGGTTCTGGCACTGCAAATGTTTCGTGGTTTGTCATAGAGCTTCCAGTAGGATATGAAGTGCAGTCAGGGGATTTGTCTGTCAGTTCATCGGATGTAGACCAGAACGTGAGCAATGTTGCTGAATTTAAGGCCTTTCATATCGCAACATGGACAAACACTGGAGGAGGGACTACCTATGCGAACTCCCTGATGACTTCATTGCTGACAAACAGCACTAATATATTTTTTGACAAACAAACAACAAGCCAAACCAATTCTGTATCATGGTTTGTAATTGAAGAGAAGCAGCCGACATACGCTGTTGGTTCAAATGAGATTCTTATAGATAGAATGGTTAATACTACTGCCCCGCTTGGATCCTATACTTGGACATGGCCTACATACAATCAATCATTATCATTATATAGTGTTGTGGTGCTTGCAGACAAGCCCGGATATCAGAGCGGACTTGACTCTGAAGATTTTAATATAACTCCAGACATAACACTGCCAAATGTAATATTAGTTGCTCCAGAAGACCAATTCATAACAGGACAAGGGTATTTCAATTTCTCATATATTCCATATGATTTGAATTTGAAAAATTGTACATTATATTATGGAAAACCATTAATGCAGCCAAATATCACTAATGCCACCCCGATGAATAATGCAACAAACAATTTTACAAACATTAATCTTGGAGTCGGACTCTATTATTGGAATGTTTTATGTTATGACACATTCAATAATAGCGCATACGCGCAATATAATTATACACTAAATATTACTAGCCCGGATCTTTATGTTGATAGCTCAAGAATAACGTTTAGTGATGGATCTGTAGTGGAGGGATCCAATATCACGATTTTTGCAAATATTTCAAATGAAGGATTAAGTCCAAATGGTCAATTATTTATAGTGCAGTTTTTCAGAAATGACCCTTCATCGGGCGGAGAGCAAATTAATGGAAATCTGACAATTGCAATATTAAATCCAGGAGAATATCAGGTATTGAATGTGAGTTATATAGTCGGATTTGGATTAAATAATATATTTGTTAGAATTGATCCAGATGAAGTAATAAATGAGACTACAAAAGTTAATAATAAGGCAAACAATAGTTTATCTGTTGAGCTTTATCAATACTTTTATGGCAATATAAGTGCTGACATTTTGTTAGCTACATCAGCGAACTATTCTATAAAGGCGTTTAAGAATTTGACATCAAATTATGGAAATCTGTTTATTAGCGATTATGACAGTTCCTTTTCATTTACCAACCTTCAGGCATTGGGAAGAAACATAGTGGGTGATTCAACAAACAACGACTTTTCAGAACTGGATAGTGCATTAAATAGTTCTGGACTTGTTGATTCAATTAAGAATGTCTGGGCAGCAGGAGGAGACATTCCGACTTTTGTGCGCAACGTAAGCCTTTCATCATTGATTATAGAGAATGTGCCATTTAATGAATCAACAAACAATAGTAATTTTTATACAGGAATTTTATGGGATACAGCAGACGATGCTCTTAATAATTTCCAATTTGATGACCAAGACAGAGAGGATATTGTGTTTGTTACAGAAGTAGGCATAGGGAAGCAAGGTTCATACGGGTTTTACACATATGAAATCAGGGTTCCGGCAGTCATCAGAAATTACAAAACAGGAAGCGATTCAGTTGCATTTTATTTTGAATTAATTTAATGCTTGATTTTGCATTAACTCGATTAAAATGAGCAAATTTTTAAATATGTATGTCAAAACAATTAATGAAAAAGGGGTGAATAATGGCTGAAGTAGAGATAGATTTGCAGATGCTAGAGGAGATGTGCTCTGATCTAGAGGAAGATGCAATACTTCTTGATAAGGATATCAATGTTGTATGGATCAATTCTGTGCTAAAAAACCATTTAAACACAGATATAAAGGATTGCTTTACAGATTCTGCAATAATAAAAAACCACTGCAAGAATCTTTTTGGGATTAATTTCAATGATGCATCTATAATAAGCAAGGTTTTCTCGACAGGAAAATTGCTCAAGCACAATGTCAATCATCATAAAAACAAGATTAAGATCATCACTATACCAATAAAAAACAGTTCAGAAGTGATATATTCGCTTAACATTATTGAAAAACTTCCTGAAGAATCATATTTTCCTGCACATGCAGATCATGACCTATCAGAAAAACTGGATCAGCCTGACTCAGAGAGTCAAGGTTCTGATCATCCAAAAAAGACAGGCAGAGTGCATGATGCTCTAGTAAAACATTTTATCAACAACATTAAAAACCCCTGTTTCATATCAGATGCCGGTAATGTTATTGCAGTAAATAAATCTTTCACAAAGCAGTTCGAAAAAAATCATGCTATACATAAATTCATCTATGATAATGTTCAAATATATAATAAAGACATTAAAAGCCTGCAAGCCCTGTTTAAGTATTCCTTTTCTATTTCAAGAAAAAAAATTGTTAATGATGCAGAAACCCTATTTTTGTATGAATTTAAAAGAGTAAACAGAAAAGCAAAAAATAAGCGCTATAACGTAAGAAACTTGAATGCTAATAAAAAAAATAGGCACCTAAAACATAAACACTCAAAACATAGCCACACTAAATTTAAAATAAAAAAAAGACTAAAGCGCAGGAATAAATAATAAAATGAATATGTTAAATATATTCAATAAGAAAGAAAGTGCAGGCGATGAGCTTAAGAAAATAGAAGAATCAGCACAAAAACCTTTGACAAATCCCGGATCAAATTCTGAACCAAAGTCTGTTATTGTGCCAGAATCTTCTAATAAGCCTTCTCAATCAAGCTCTCTTGATCCTCCTAAGACACTTCCAGAATTAGCTAAGGATATGTATGAGGAGACAAAAGAATACAAGAAGCCAACATTAACTTTTGATATAGATAAACAAATGCCTGATAAACAGTTAGACAATGAAATTCCAAAAACACCTATTGAACCTGTTCATGCGCATATTCCTAAGCTTGATCTGAATCTGTTAAAGGAGTACAGGCAGAGATTAGAATTAGAGAAAAATAAAGCTGAAGAACAACCAAAAGAGACTGCAGCTGAAAAAGTTGAACCTAGGTATGAATATAAGAGAGAGCCAATCAATATGAATATAATGAATCAACTGCAAATGCATCCTGATTCAAGATTCTATACGTATATAGAAAAACTAATCCTTAGTGGAAATATTGAGCTTGCACATAATCTACTGCTGAATTCCCTAAATCAGATGAATATGTATCATAAAAACAAAAGCCTATACGGAACACTTGAGGAGCTGAAAAAATTAGAGGAATTCTGGATATATATCAATAATAAGTTGGACAGCATGAACTTCTTTGCTGCAGGAATCAATAATGATCTTGAAACAAAGTCAAGAGAATTAGCTCAATATATATATAGTGCAAAAACTGATACTATAGCAGAAAAATCAGTATCTGATGCTATACCTAATATATATAGTAATGGTAGTAATGTTGATGCAGCCAAAATGCAATCATTCAATCAATCAGAAGCAATACTTCAAGAGCCAGAAAAAAGGTCCAGTATATTAAATAATGATTTTCTTCAGATCATTAAGAATCCTAGAATCAATCCAAATTTTATAGTCGAGGATTCTAGCAAGTTCTTTTATTTTTCCAACAATAAGCATGCCAGGTCTTTAAATGAGTTAATCAATATAATAATAGAGATTCCAGACGAGGTTTTCAATTATCATGTAAACTCTAACAAGAATGATTTTTCTAATTGGATCAATGATGTATTAGCTCTTAAGAATGTTGCAGAGAAGATTAGGCCTGTAATGAATAGGCATGAATTGATTAGTATTCTCTTATCGTATATAGATGTGAGGTAATTATTGCTCCTTTAATTAGGCAAGATTTATTCTTTTAGTTAAAATTAGAATCTATATTCTAATTTAATGTTTGAAAAATACCTTCTTTATGTTTCGTGTCATTATTCTAGCTATAAATTTGATTGAATGTATTAATTATGCCCCTTTTATATTCAATTTACATAATCGAAACATTTATATATAAGTATACGTATTTGTATATTAATGTACAAAAGTATGTATTAAGTACTTTGAATAAAAATAAAACAAAATAAAAATTACAAGAGGAATTTTTGAGGTGACAAAATGAAAAAAATAGTGTTGTTGTCCATGGTAATCGCAATATTAGCAATAGCATATGTATATGCATTACCAACAGGTCCAAGCGGTCCAATAGTGCCAATATCGAGTGAAAGGCTTGATTCATGGGGACCGCAAACCATTCCAGCATTAGCAGGAAATATTACAGAATTCAATACTGATACTTCATCAATAACAAGAACTTGGCAAGGTTATTTTGGAAACATCAGTGGTACAATTGTATTAGGAGATGCTAACAACAACACATTGTATGATTGGGACCTTGCAATGCCTCAAGGAGAGATATTTGCAACAAGAACAGCATCTGTTCCTGCATGGTCTGATGTTGCATGTTCCACTGCAGCTGAATTAGAAGCTGAAGATACAGCAATGGGCATTACAGATCAATCAATCCAGGAAGATGCTATAAATAGGACATTCCAAGTTCTAGGATCACCTGAAGCACAAGTAAGATATGGAACAACATTAGCTCATCCACAGTTCTGGGTTGCTGATTCACAGGTTAATGCTAATACATGTGCAATTGCATACATGTATAATGCTACTGAATCAGAATCACAGTACTTCAGAGAGGTTATATTATCAGATCAGGCATCTGCTCCAATAATATATGCTGCTTTTACAGCACATACTTTCAGTACAGCTGCTGATGTTGTCGGCTTTGATGGTGGCGAGCACGATTTCCAGATGATTGTAGCTGAAGATGGACATGGTACTGATACTGCAACAACTCTATATTATTTTTATTTAGAGCTTGAATAATTTTTTTTTTATCTTTTTTAATGTAATCAACAATCAATCACAATTAATGATTAACCACAATTAATGATTAACCACAATTAATGATTAACCACATCAAATCATGAGGATCAAATGAAAACCAAAACACTTTTGCTGTTTCTAGGGATTATAGCAATGATGATTGCTTCCTCATTGATTTATGCGCTTCCGACAGGCCCTGTAATAACTTATGTTTCTAATAGCAGTGCAGCCTCTCTGCCTTCCAATAGAACTCAGGATGAGAAAGGAACAATAACAGTCATCACAATGGTTGCTAATCAGCAGGATTACAAATGGAAGGCTTATGTTGGAAATGTTAGTGGTAAGTTAGCTTTGGATGATGGAACTGCATTTACAATCTATGATTGGACTATGGGCACGCCTTCAGGTGAGGTTTATGTTACAAGAGCATCTACTGTTAACTGGCCAAATGTTACATGTGCGAGTCAGGCAATGATATATACTGAAGAAAATGAAGTAGATATTTCTTCTGCAACTGTAGACAGTATTAATAGCACATTCAACAGCCAATCTCATAAAAGTTTTTCAGCCGGTACTGTGGATATTGTTAATAGTTCATGTAGATCAACAGCTACATATGTCTCAGATGCATCTCAAGTTGTTAATGAAACTTCTGTTTTTCAAGAGATATTATTAGGCGATGCTGGTACAAGCAATCTGATTTATGCAACAACAATTGAGGATAATGCCTTAGGCTATAATAATCAGACTTATGATTTTCAGCTTCTTGTTGCAGAGAATGAATCTGCTACAGTTCCTTTCACATATTTCTTTTATGTGGAATTAGGATAAATTTTTTTATGTCTCTATTTTGAAATCAATATTCTCTAAAACATTCTATTTGTGTTATTGGCTATAGTAATTCGTTTGTTATATTGTTTGTTATATTGATTCCTTAATATATATTGCATTGATGTATTTCTAACATTCTTGTTGTTATATATATTTTCCTATATATCTGTTTCTATATTAAATTTATATACTATTACATAATAAGTATAGATATGTTTAGATATGCCATAAACTTTATAAATAATACTATATAATAAGTGATTTAATTAATGTTCAAAAATTAGTATTATTTACATGATTGAAAAAAATGCTCTAATTATGCATAATTTATATGATGTTCAAGTAGATTATTCTTCTACAGATAATTTTCAACAAGATCCGGCTGAAGCACAATTCAATAGAGCTAGCAATTCTATATCCATTAATTCTCCTGCTGAAATCATGGTGCCTGTTCATATTGTTAATCATAAGAGTGCATTGCAGGCAATTGTATTCTATCTAAAGAGCCTTGGAATGTCCTATTCTAAAATAGCTTCAGTGCTAAACAGAGACGAAAGAACCATTTGGTGCACTTATGATAAAGCACGAAGAAAGTTCTCTGAAAATCAAGGTGTTTTAGAGGAAAAAAGTGATTATTATATCTCATTATCAGCAATTAAGTCTAGAAATTTTAGTGTTCTTGAAAGTATTGTGATGTACTTGAATACTGAATATGATCTTTCGATCAATGAAATATCAATACTATTAGGAAAAAAATACAGGACAATCTGGACAATTCATAGAAGAATCAGGAAAAAAATTGAAAATGAAAGATAAAGAAAAGACTAGGATAGAGAATATTTCATTAACATCAATAATCCTATTTACAATAATAATATTTACATTAATGCTTTCTAATCATGTATTAGCAGCTCCTCAAGGGCCTATTATTACATTTAATTCTACTCAGAACATCACTCCAAGAGAGGCAGCACAGATCACAACAGCAGGAGGATCTTTCACTACAATAGTAATCAATGCCACTACACAAACTCCAAGATGGAAGGCTTATGTAGGAAATGTTAGTGGAATGTTAGTATTGAATGATGCAACAAATAAGTCTATATTTGATTGGTCATTATCGAGTGTAACAGGAGAGATCTATGCTACAAGGAATAACAGTATTGATTGGGGCACAATAAAATGCTCTAATACCACGATCATCACAGCTGAGGAGTCAGATCTTAATATGAGCTCTGCTTATGCTGATTCAATCAATAATACCTTCAAATACAGAATACATAAAAGATTCTACGTAGGAGGAACATTAATCCAAAACAGCAGTTGTCCATCATTAGCTACGTATATCAATGATACTGCTCAATCTATGACTGAAAATGCGAGCTTCCAGGAGGTTATGTTGATAGATAATCAGCTTAGAGTTGTTTATACTACTTTGATCAATCAGAACACTTTAGGATTTAACAATCAGCAGTATGATTTCCAGATGATTGTTCCAGAGAATGAGTATCAGCAGAATCCATCAGCTTACTACTTATATGCTGAGTTGATCTAATTGATACGTCAGAAATACCACTCATCTATGATGAGTGGAAAAGCTATGCTTATCCTTCTGATATACATGGACTGGTATTTCTGATCCCAGAGAAATACACAGTATTTCTTGGGCCAAGAAATTCATAGGAATTTCTTTGGCGTGATCAAGAACAAGCA
>DUIB01000023.1:0-34356 GCA_013330595.1 Candidatus Woesearchaeota archaeon
TTAAAACCAATACTTTTATATACACTTATTGTTTTCTATGGTCTATCAAGGGGTTTTTACGCCCAAGTATATATCACGAATATGAACAATATATCGAGTATCTACTTCTAGTAAAGATTCCTACGGAGGAATAAAATGGAACGAAGCTTTAGGCCAAGATCGTTTGGTCCAAGAGAAATGCATAAGGCAACATGTTCTGAGTGCGGTAAAGAGACAGAAGTCCCTTTCAAGCCAACAGAAGGAAAGCCTGTTTATTGCAAAGAATGCTATCAGAAAAGAAAGAGATACTAATAATATCATAATTCTAGATATCATTTATTTTTTTTATTTATTATTTTTCTTAATATGATTTAAATTCATTCCTATGTCTAATATTTATTTTCTATATTGAAAATAATTTCTTTCGCAAACTTTATATATTAGTTCATGTTACCCTGTCTTTGTTGAGTTTAGCTCAACTATGAGCACAGGTGTTTTGAATGAAGAAAAAACAAGAATCAACAGAAAACAACAAAATTGAAGAACAAAAAGACAGAAATCCAGAGATTACACAAGAGCAATTTGATGATCTAACAACAACACTGCAACGTATTCAAGCAGAATTCGAGAACTATAAGAAAAGAATAGAAAAAGAAAATCAATCATTGATCAAGAATGCAAATGCAGATCTGATAAAGCAACTGCTTCCTGTTCTAGACAGTTTTGAATTAGCAATAAAAAACAGCAATGGAAACCAAGAAATTGACAAATTCAAAAAAGGCCTGGAATTAATTTATGCGCAATTATTCAATATTATGGAAGATCAAGGATTAAGGATTATTGATACTAAAAACCAGAAGTTTGATCCATACAAGCATGAAGTTTTATTAGTAAAAGAATCAGGCAAAGAAGAAGATTTTATCCTAGAGGAATTCCAGAAAGGTTATATGCTCAATAGTATTGTGTTGAGACATTCAAAAGTCATGATAGCAAAGCATAAAGATGATAATCAACAAACTGACACTCATGAAGTAAAATAACTATAAATAACAGTATGGCATAAAGCCATACACTTTTGATGAAACTTTTTGTAAAAGTTTCGAGGTTAAAAATGGCTGATGCAAAACAAGCATATTACTTAACATCAGAGGCAATACTGAAATATTTCCTTGGAGTTTCAGATCATATCGATACTTTGATTATGTGCAAATCTTCTGAAGTTACTATTTCAACAACAGATTTCAATTTATATGAAGCATTAGGAAGCATAGAAGTAAGGGATAATTTCAATATCAACAAGCTTATCAAGTTTTTAGAGGCTGTGCATATTGAGCCAGCTCCAAAAAAAGTATTAACTCATGAAAGAGTTGAAGAGTTAAGAAAATTAGCAAGTGAGGTATAAAAAATGGCAGAAGAAGAAATGAGAAAACTAAACTTTGTTATAAATGATGGAGATGCATTTTTTACAAACGAGATGTCAATAACATTCGGGCCGGCGCAATTTGCATTTGATTTCAAAAACATAAGCCCGAGGGTTGATATGAGAAATCAGGATGATACAAAGACATTTGTGATGAAACATAATGTGATATTGATAGAGCCTTTTCAGATAAAACAATTTGCAAAGGTATTGAATGATGCTATAGTAAGATATGAAATGGAATATGGCAATATTGAACTGCCTGCTCCTATAAAAAAAGCAGAGCAAGAACTACAGAAGCTAGTAAAGAAGCAAGATACAATAAGCCACGATGTTCCGTCATACTTTGGTTAGGAGGTAATTAAAATGGGAAAAATAATCGGTATAGATTTAGGTACGACTAACTCTGGAGTAGCAATTCTTGAGGCTGGTAAGCCAAAGATAATCCCCTCAGCAGAGGGCATGACATTGTATGGAAAAGCATTTCCGAGTGTTGTTGCATTCACAAAAACAGGCGAATTGCTGGTTGGAGAGCCTGCAAGAAGACAGGCTGTAAGTAATCCAGATGGAACAATTATGGCTGCAAAGAGAAAAATGGGCACTGACCATAAATATAAGATGAATGGAAAAGAATACACTCCACAACAGATCTCTGCCTTTATTCTGCAAAAGATCAAGAAGGATGCAGAAGCATTTTTAGGTGATAAGATAACAAAAGCAGTCATTACTGTTCCAGCTTATTTTGATGACAATCAAAGACAGGCAACTAAGGATGCAGGAACAATTGCAGGCCTTGAAGTTGTAAGGATCATTAATGAGCCGACAGCAGCAGCATTATCTTATGGGTTGGATAAAGAGCATGCACATAAGGTTCTGGTATTTGACTTTGGAGGCGGAACTTTAGATGTTACAATAATGGAATTTGAAGAAGGTGTTTTTGAAGTAAAGAGTACATCTGGAGACACACAACTCGGTGGAACTGATATGGATAATGCGATTGTTGATTTCTTATTAAAAGAATTCAAGAAACAGGACGGAATTGATATAAGTAAAGATAAGGTGGCAATGCAAAGATTAAGAGAGGCTGCAGAAAAAGCAAAAATAGAGTTATCAACAGTATCAGATACAGAATTGAATCTTCCTTTCTTGACAGCAAACCAAGAAGGGCCCAAGCATTTCACTTACAAATTGACCAGAGCGAAACTTGAACAGATTATTGAGCCAATAATTAAGAAATGCAAGCATCCGATTGAGCAGGCATTGTCAGATGCAAAGCTTTCTGCAAAAGATATTGAGAAGATAATCTTAGTAGGGGGACCTACAAGAATGCCTATGGTGCAGAAATTTGTAGAAGATGTAACAGGCAAAAAAGTAGAAAGAGGAGTTGATCCAATGGAGTGTGTTGCATTAGGAGCAGCAATCCAGGCAGGAGTTCTAGCAGGAGAAGTTAAAGATGTTTTGCTTTTGGATGTAACGCCATTATCATTAGGCATTGAAACATTAGGTGGAGTTTCAACAAAACTCATTGACAGGAACACAACAATCCCGACAAAGAAATCCCAGATATTTTCAACAGCTGCAGATAATCAGAATGCAGTAACAATACATGTATTGCAAGGAGAAAGACCAATGGCACTAGACAATAAAAGTCTAGGAAGATTTGATCTGATAGGCATCCCGCCAGCCCCTAGAGGCATTCCACAAATCGAAGTTAGCTTTGATATTGATGCAAATGGAATAGTTCATGTTGCAGCAAAAGATCTCGGGACAGGAAAAGAGCAATCAATAAGGATTACTGCAACGCAAAAACTTAGTGAAGAAGAAATTGAGAGAATGAGAAAAGAGGCAGAGATGCATGCAGAAGAGGACAAGAAGAGAAAAGAAGAGATAGAAATAATTAATGAAGCTGATGCAGTTGTCTATACTTCAGAAAGATTGTTTGAAGATATGAAAGGAAAGGTCAATGATTCAAAACTCGATGATGTAAAGAAAGAGATTGATGAGTTGAAGAAATTGCTAGAAGAGAAAAAGACATCTGAAATCAAAAAGAAGCTAGAGCATGTAAACAAGAAGATGCAGGAATTAAGCATTGAGATGTATCAAAAGGTCTCTGAGCAGGCAAATAAGTCTGCTGAGGAGCAACAGCAACAATCTGAAGGGCCTCCTCCAGATGAAAACATAGTTGATGCGGAGTACACAGAAAAAACAGAAGAGAAGAAAAAGAAATAACAGCGCCTTTTACAGAAAGGCGTAACAAAAATTGAGTCAATTTTTGTATAGTCAAAATATCAATTTTTGACACGTCAAAATTGAGGCGCAAGGAATAAATATTCCTGCGCACAAGAAACTCTTCAGAGTTTCTTTGCGGTTCAATCTTTGATTGAAGCCCTCTAGTAATATTTTTTTTTTATAAAAAGAAAATAAATGCAAAGAAATAATTGAGTAATCTTTATAATCAAAAGGGAAATCTCATTCAAAACAAATAGGGAGGAAGAAAAATGGGTTAGTGGGACTTCAACGAAGTTGAATGTCGCACACTCGCAAAGAAACTTATGTTTCTTGCGCACAAGAACGCAAGTTCTTTGTGTTTACTCAATTTTTTCGTAAAAAATTGGCTGACAAGGATTACTATAAGATATTAGGAGTTGATAGAAATGCCTCTAAGGAGGAGATCAAGTCAGCTTACAAAAGATTGGCAAAGAAGTTTCATCCTGATGTCAATAAGGATCCTAATGCGACGGAAAAATTCAAGGAGATCAATGAAGCTGCCTCTGTTCTAGGTGATGATAGCAAGAGACAGCAGTATGATCAATTCGGTGCTGATTTTGAGAGAAGATATCATCAGGACTTTTCAAGAGAGTTCTCTGGATTTGATTTTGAAGACCTTGATTTCGGTGATCTGTTCGAGATGTTCTTCGGAGGATCATTCAGGGAGCCTAGATCAAGAAAGCATAGAGGCAGGGATTTAAGATATGATATCGAATTATCTTTAGAAGAGGCAGCAAAAGGCATTAAGAAATCAATTGAATTGCACAAGCCTGAATCATGCAGTGAATGCAATGGCAAAGGCGGTGATGATTATGAATCATGTAATGAGTGCAATGGCAAGGGCATTAAGAGAGTGACTCAAAGAACTCCTTTTGGAATATTCCAGAGTTCTGTAACATGCAGGAAATGCGAAGGCAGAGGAGAGATAATAAGGAATGCTTGCCCTGAATGCCATGGAAAAGGCATTGTTAATAAGAAAAAGACTCTTGAAGTAAGCATCCCTGCTGGTGTTGATACAGGAGCGCAATTAAGGATCCAGGCAGAAGGTGAAGCAGTGAAAAATGGTGTTGCTGGTGATTTATATATTTTCATTCATGTTAAAAAACATAAATACTTTGAGAGACAAGGAGATGATATTATTCTTGAAATTCCATTAACAGTATCTCAGGTAATATTAGGAGATACTGTTGAAGTGCCAACACTTCAGGGAGAGGCAGAGCTTAAGATTCCTAAAGGAACACAGCCTGATACTATATTCAGGCTTAAGGGAAAAGGCATTAAGCATTTGAATTATTCTGGTGCAGGTGATCAATTAGTAAAAGTCAATGTTAAGATTCCTGAAAAACTTTCAAAAAAGCAAGAGCAATTAATAAAAGAATTTTCTGAGATATCAGAAAAGCCTAAATCATTGTTTGATAAAATATTCCGATAAATATCAAATAAAAAAATCATAGTCACTTATTGATAACTAAAATTAATATATCATTTTGATACTAGCAGCTAACCAAAAATGGCTATTTAATAAGGTATTTTTCACTTATTAATAGAAAACTTTAAATACTACTTGTTGTTTATTTTTCTTATAATTAAAATAATTAATTAGGGTGATTGAACATGAAAAATTATCTCTGGATTTTAAGTATAATAATAGTGGTTTTTTTGGCAACAGCCTGCAAGCCAGCTGTGAATACAGCTCCAAATATAACTATAGACGGGGCAATAATAACACCTAGCAATGCAACTGTAACAAATGTAACAACAACCAAGCCTACAACTGCAGAGCCTGATTATGGCAATGCATCAATAAAGATCACAGGAACAGAAGGTGATCTGATGAAGATTAATCTTAAGGCTGATGATCCAGACAATGATAAATTAGAGTATGATTATACTAAGCCATTCAATGATAATGGGTTGTGGCAGACAGAGGATGGAGATGCAGGAAAATATCTTGTGACAGTGACAGTGTCTGACGGAAAAGCAAAAACATCTGCTGATGTATTAGTTATCATTAATCCATCAAACAAAGCTCCAGTGATTGACTGCAATGATAATGTAAAGATAAAAGAAGGGGACACAGTTGAATTGAAATGCAACTTCTTTGACAAGGAGAATGATCCATTAATGATAGAATATTCAGGATGGATGACTTCCCCAACATATACAACAAATTTTGATTCATCAGGAGATCATAAGGTGTTTGTAAGAGTCTCTGACGGAACACATAATGTTACAAAGACAATCGATATAGAAGTCGATAATGTAAACAGGGCACCGTTATTCTTGAGCAAACTAAAGGATCTGACTGTTGTGGAATCAGATATTGTAACATTGCAGCCTAATGTGAGTGATCCTGACAAGAATGAATTAAGCCTAACATTTTCAGAGCCATTCAACACTAAAGGTGTATGGAAGACAAAGATAGGAGATGCAGGAACATATCCTATTACAGTGGTTGCATCAGATGGCGACCTGACAACAAAAGAGACATTCACATTGACAGTAAAGATGCTTAATACAGCACCTGTAATGAAGACAATTGCAAATGTTACAGTAGATGAAGGAGATGTTGTAGTATTCAAGCCAGATGTTGTTGACAGGGAAAAAGACACAATAACAGTAACTTATACAGGATGGATGAAAAAAGACACTTACACAACAACATATGATGATGCATTCCCAGACGGATGTGATAAGGCAGGATGCTCAGCAACATATAAAGTAACTGTAACAGCAACAGATGGCCAATATCCGGTGAGCCAGGATGTGTATGTGACAGTAAACGACAAGAACAGGCCACCTGTCTTTGTAACACCATAATTTTTTTTATTCTTCTTTTATGATAAGAACATATTTTGTCAAGCCGCATCAGGAATTAAGTTTAGAATCCTTGCTGAAAGATGCTGATGTTTTGTCCGGGAGTGATAAGGTTATATTTGATGTTGCTGATATAAACACTGATATATATGGATTGATTAATCTGGGAATGATCTTTGTATATAATTCACTGGCAAAGTCATTAGGATGTGCTCCTAAAGAAGTAAGTTCTGCAATTCCTCTTGAGCCTAATGCAGGATATAATGATTTAGTTATTGATTTGATGGATAGAAAAATTATTAATGTAGATTATAAGAAATATTCTAATAATACAGGATTCATAATAAGTCCTATTGCAAAAAGCTATGATCTTATAGATGAAATAATAGCAGATTTCAAGAAGAAGCAGGAAATAGTTGATGAGGAATATGAATGGTTGCATTATCCTAAGAAGGATTTTCTTAATGAAGGCCCATTAAGCGAAATCACAAGTTTCCATTTCCAAAAATTCATGGAATCAAAAGATATCTACGAGTATGTAATTAAAGAAACAATAGGAAGCTATGTTGCAATAGGATTCTACATAATGTTGACATATATTGATAGACAAAAAGGTATTGCTCCCAGAAGATTCAAGATAATCAATGAAAAAGAATTAGAAGATATTTCTCCAGATTATCTTAGATTATTAAGAGAAATAGAGAGATTAAGTAAAATTTCCTAGAGTTGATTGGTTTTTCCCTATTTTGACTATTTTTTCAGTGTATCCTTCCTTTTCTTTGACATCAAAATCATATTCTTCATCCCCGTGAATCAGCGGTATTCCATAGACTCCGTCAAATCCTGGTTTGACTCTGATTTTTCCTTCTCTATTTGCTAGGATCACATGGCTGAATCCTTCATCAACAACCTTCTTTAATTCTCCTAAATCTGCATTCAACAAGATATTGAATTCATTATGGAATCTTGCTATTAAGTCATTATATGTCTTCCAAGCTTTTTTAGAGGCTAGAGGATATTTGTAATAGCCAGATATGAGTTCTGTCAATGGCATTATTGAATAGGATTCTTGTACATCATCATAATTTCCTTCCGGCCTGTCTGCTAATTCTTCAACTCTTGCAGAAACTCCGATTGTCATCTTTGATTTGCATACAGGACAGATATTATGGATCTTTTCTGCATCAGCAGGATTCATGACAATATTGCAATTCCTATGTCCAGTAAAGTGATATTTGCCATATCCTGGATCAACCTCAATAGTTCCTGCCAATTCTTTGTTTCTTATTGAATTAATTAAATTATTATAAGAGATATTTTTCATATTGAATAATGTTGCCTCTCTTCCTATACGCCAAGGCCAAAAACTATGAGAGTCAGAATTGGATACAAGAGCATACTGCCTCCAATCCTTAACTCTATAAATCATTCCAGGATCAGCACTGATGCCTGTTTCCAATGCATGAATATGCTTTGTTTGATCCTTGAAACATTCCTTGACTGTATTATATCCAGTCATCTCTCCGAAAATCGAGAACCATGGAGTAAGGCAATGTGCTGGGATGACTTCTATTTCATCGCTGATTTTCTTCAATTCATAGACAAATTCATCGCACGGAATCTTGAATATAGGCCTTCCATCATAGTCCACGCGTCCATGTTTCTTCAGATATTCAGTTATCTGGTCTACAACCTCAAGACTTGGTGCAAGGACAACATTATGTATCCTTCTTCCTCTTCCTTGGTCAGAATAGATCAGAGAGATTTCTGTTGTCAGTATGAACCTTTGATTGCCTGAACTGACATAAATGCCTTTTTCTTCCTGATGCTCTTTGAGATTGCTCTTCAATTCCATAATCCATTTCGGATGTGTAAAATCACCTGTCCCAAGAATATCAATGCCTTTGATCTTTCCATACTTCTCGAGATTCTTAATATCAAGATCCTTTGAACAAGCCCTGCTATATTTAGAATGAAGATGGAAGTCAGCTATCTGCATAATTGATGTGGAACTATGAGATTTATATATTTGTTCATTTATTTCTTTTTGGTTTACTTAATTCCCAAAATACTTTAAACTGTTTCTTATGAAAATTTGCTAGATCATTATTTTTTATTATTATAAAATAAGGAGTGTCAGACCAGATGCTAATCCTAATAAAATCTCCATAAATTACAGTATATGTTTGTGATGTAAATTTTTTTGGTAGATATAGTATTTCACTGTTTTCATTTCCTACATATTTCGAACCTTGTACTACAAGTACTTTTTCTTTGATGTGTTTTTCTTTTAGCATGCGTAAAAATTGTTTTAACAAAACAGGAACATATTCTTTGAAATGCCCTTATTCGCCCATAACATATATTGTCGAATCAGTATTCAACATGTGCATAATTACAGTCCTAAAACCTTGCAATCCACGATATACTTCAACATTTGTTTCATCTTTTTTTGGATTCCTTAGTTTATTGAACTCAGGTATTATTTGTGATAATTCATGTTTTAGTGTTTCAACATAAATAATCTAATTTATAATCACCATTCTTGGAAGAACAGAATTAAAATGCCTCGTATAGGCAATACCTTTTCAGGAACGGCAGGAGGATAAACTTTTGCTTCTCGAATGATAACAAACCTTTAAATACCACTCTGGCATGATTAACCCATGCTTGAATATCTGTATACGCATAAGGGGAAATATTATTCCGGACAGGGACTGAGCTATGTTGAAGAATTGAAAAAGCGACGACTCCATCCAAGGACTTTTCCCAAGAAAGACTTGTTATGTTTCTTTGTACAGACACCCAACGAAGCCGAGATTCAGCAGATGGCCAAGGATTTTGATGTTGAGGAGAAATATTTCCATAAATTCAAGACAGAAGCAAGATCTGTAAGGTATTCATTTGATCCATTGATATTCGGAATGACTGACTATATTACTGAGGAGAATGGCAAGATACATATCGCACATCTGTTGATGGTGATAAAGCACAACGTGCTCCTCATGATTGTTGCAGAGCAGTCAAAATATTTCAAGGAGCTGTTCGATACAGTCATAGATAAGGCAAAGAAGAGGAAACTGAAATCAGAGGCATACATACTATACGAATTCTTACATCAGGATACCAAAGAGAACTATGATGTCTTGGAGAGCATTGACGACAGATTAACTGATCTTGAAAAGAATATCATAAGCCACACAAAAGAGGAGAAGTCCATGCTTCAGGAGATAATGTCGCAGAAAAAATACCTCATTAAGATGAATAAGAGATTATGGACAAGTTCTAAAATCATATTCACAATAAAAAAAGATCTCACAGCACTCAAGTTGACCCGTGAAGAGCAGGGATTGCTGGATGATATCTATGATACATTAATGCACCAGATAGACTTATTAGAAACACAGAAAGAGACTGTGACAGATCTATTAGCGATCTACACAACCACTCTTAATAATAAACTAGCAGAGATAAGCAATAACTTGAACATTGTGATGAAGAAAATGGCCGCATTGACAATAATCATCATGGTTCCTACGTTGATTGCAGGCATCTATGGGACAAATTTCCATTTTCTTCCTGAAATAACATGGAAATACGGTTATTTATGGCTTTGGGGATTCATGGCATTGGCAGCATTATCCACTTATCTATACTTCCATAAGAGAAGATGGATTTAGAATATTCCTTGTTCTATTAGATCATTGATGATGACTTCATTTATGGGTATCATAGGATATTTCTTATTTATCAGATCATCCTTTGTATACCAAACATAATCTTCAATCTCTGCTCTTGGCTGAATTTCACCTTCTATTGATGCAATATATGCTCTTTGATGTGTATTCCAGTCATGATAGGGTGATTTTGCTGTGTAAGACTTAAAAAACTTGAAGCCTTTTAATTTTACATTAATCTCCTCATGCAATTCTCTTCTTAAACAATCTTCATCAGTCTCGTTCTCTTCAATCTTGCCTCCAGGAGTCCATAATTCTTCATAGCCTCTGCCTTTAAGCAATAGAATCTTATTGTTTTGAATAATGATTGCTGCTATTCTTGTTTTGATCATATTATTAACAATCATAGCCATTTTAAATATTTATCCAAAAAATTTATAATGAAACACAATAAAATAACATTATGAAATTCCTAATCATTGGAGACTTGCATGGAGCAATGCCTAAAATAAAAATAAAGGATTTTGATGCAATCATAGCTCCTGGAGATTTCTGCTCAGATAAAGGCATAAGAGGGGCTTATGCAAAAGCCTATAAGGAATATATCAAGACTCATGATATGAGCAAGGAATGGTGGGATTATTGCGGAAAAANNAGGATTTCTGGAATAAATACATAATGAAAGGCCATAAGAACATTATTGATATCCACAAAAAAATAATTGATATCGGAGAGTTTGCATTCATAGGATATGGCATATGCAATGGTCCAGAATTATTAAGATACAGGCATTATGGAAGATTTCCTAAGAAGAAACATGAGAAAAGCCAAAAGGCATTAAAAAAATTGCTCGCAGAATACAACACGCTGTTCAAGAAAGCGAAGAAGCCAGTAATATTTATCTCCCATAATGTTCCTTACAAAATATTAGATCTTATCAAGGACAAAAAATCAGTAATGCATGGCTATCATTATGGCTCGTTATTGGCAAGAAGAATGGTAATGAAACATAAGCCGTTATTATGCATTGGAGGCCATATGCATGAAAATTATGGAAAAAAGGTTCTTGGAAAAACAACAGTGATCAATTCAGGATTCGGAGCAGATGTAAATACATTAGTTGAGATTAAGAATAATAAATTAAGGATAAGATTTATAAAATAAATATTAATCTTCTTCTTTGTGAACTCAGAGGAAATATTGCTTGAAAAAAGTAAAATAAGACACAGATTGGTTTCGCGGGGTAAAAATTATTCGTGGATTTTCCGTTCTATTGAAGTCTATAAAAAAATTGATTATAAAAAAGCTGATTTGCTGGAGAATTATTATTATCTTATGAGATTCATTGATGATGTTGCAGATGGACAGGCGCAGTTGCCTGCATCTTTCTTCTCAGAGGAAGAATATGTTGATACAAAAATAAATTTTTCCAAAACTCTTTCAAATCCTAAAGATTTTGCTGATTATATGATGATGCGTTCTTTTCAGTCAGCTTATGATTTAGGCATAGATATATCTCTGGAAACTTCTAATATATTAGAATCCATGCTTTTCGATTCCAAAAGAAAAGGGAAATTCATAATTTTTGATGAACAGCAATTAGATCTGCATTATGATATGCTGGATATCAAAGGATGCATAAGCGGTGCATTAAAAATAATGGGTGAGGATTCAAAACTTACTAAAGATATACTCCCGCTGGGTAAAGCCTCGAGGATTTATTATGATACAAGAGATATCAGAGAGGATATTTCTCAAGGGTTTGTAAATATTTCTAAAGAAGATTTAAGCTCGTTTAATGTAAATATAGATGATATTCTGAGAAATGACATCAAGAGATTGATGATGCATCGTGCAACTGTTGGCGTGGCTAAATTATTAGAATATCATAGACCTAAGGATATGAAATTTTTAACTAAACTGACATTGATTTTTGGGTATGAGCATCCTTCGAAAAAGTATTTTAATAATGTGTTAAAACATAATTTTTATAAATAATGCCGATACTCTTTTATATAGCAGGGTGATACAATGAGAATGTTTGCAATAAAAGGGATGTTTATAACAGTCATAGCAAGTTTTTTCCTGATAATAATGGGCTTGTTATATTTCATGTTCACATTATGGATAGTAAAGATAGGGGCATCATTCATTCTGCCAGAAATGTGGAAATCAGGAAGCATACAAGGATCATTCATAGTCCTTGCAGCAGCATTAATGTCAGCAGGATCAATGATCGCATCATCAATGCAGAGAGGATAAGTAGCCTTTCTCTATTTTCAGTTGTCTATCCAGACTTATTAATTTTCCTGCATACATATGCTTTAATTCTTCTTTTGCAGTCTCATATAATCGAATGCCTTTTGAATTAATTTTAGAATCCAGAAAAATCTTTTCTAATTCAGCATTATATAATTTAATATTTTCTGGATCATAGAATGTTATTATGCTTTTTGGCTTAAAATGTTCATGATGATTTTCCTGTAACCTTGCAAAATAATTAGTAATGTCGCTTATTATGAATTTTTTTATTGTGCTGGCGTAATATTTTTCCTCTAAATCCTTGTAAGGATGATATTTTTTATGCTCTATTTCAGTCAATCCATAAATCTTATCATTCAGGAGAAATGTGCTACTTGGATTGCTTAAATACAAGTGATTTATTTTCTGTTCAGAATATTTGTTATCTAATAAAAATATTTTATTGTCGCCTACTTCAATGAAATCAATTGTTATTTCATTTTTTATGTGATGTATCTTAGGCTTTACATCATCATATGATTCTCGGATTCTACTTAATAAGTAATTTAAGGTCTCCTGATTCATTTTATTCCTCAACAAACAATGATTCCGTCTTATTCATGTCTGATAAGAACCCTTCTCTTTTTAAATCTTCTAGTATGAACATCTCCTGCTTTACTTGGATATTGAATTTCTCTAGCTGTTCATTGAATTTATGATAATCATTCAAATCCCTGAATATAGCCTCGACAAGAAAATCAAATCCGTTATTTATCTTGAATATTGAATTCACATTTTCGTGCATCATAACGAAATTCTTGAACTCTTCTCTTGAATCTCTTGATATCCTGTAGAGTACATTTACCTTAATATCAAATCCTAGTTTCCTGAAATCAAGCAATGTTGTATGTTTCTTGACCAATTCCTTTTCATAATCCCTGAGCTTGTCAAAAATCGTGCTTACAGGAATGCGGGTTATTCTGCTTATCCTGGTCAGATTCTCACGAGCATTATTCCTAAAAAACGACATTAACAGAACATCTTTCTTTGTTGCAAACTTCATTTTTACACCCCCCATCCGGACTATTTACATAGAATAGCGCTTCAGGATTATAATAGTTTTTTATGAAAAATCCTTGAATGCTTCAGGAAAATCCTGAACTAAGGGCATATTTAGGCTAATATGTGCTTATTTAATAAATCCCTGAAGCAGCCAAATCTGAAACAGAGCCAAAAAACATATAAATAAGAGAATGTAGTAGTAGTGTGGAAAAGAAAGGCAAAACTAAAATCATGGCAGTCCTCAGGCACACTCACACAAAAAAATCAATCCTCATATTAACAATACTATTAATAATTGCATTAGTGTTTTTTGCATATAGTGCATATACAACATTGATCAGCGAAGAATTAAGATTATCTATTATGCCTGATTTTGATTCTTTCTCATTGATGTATGGTCAATCAAAGGAATTAAGTGTTGAAATTGGTATCTATAAGAAATTCTTATGCAAGGCAGAGTGCAATTATGAATTCATGGATTTATCAGAAAATAAATTGCTGGAAACAGGGACATTTAGTGCGCAAAGCAGAGTCATAAGAAGCAAGGTGATGGCTGAAACCAAGGGATACGGAAAAAAGCTTTTTCAGTATACAGTCAATTGCAATGTGATTCCGACAAGCACATGCAGGGAAAACAATTCCTATCGAAGGAGAAGCACCTTTCTGATGAATTATGCACCAAATAAGGAGCAGTCGATATTAATAGAAAATATTGGACAGGACTATAAGTCAGCGACCGGGCAGATTGATAACCTTAAGTATGCACTTCAAAGAATAAATGCAATTCATGAGCTGAAGAATGTTAAATTTGATTATTTCATTTTTGATGAATCAGCCTTAGCAACTATAAATAATTTGATCAATCAATCAGTGGAATATTGGGGTGATTATGATTATGAAAATTCCGAGAAAACACTTATTGGAGCTTCAACCATGCTATCTGAAATCAACAATATTGTAGCTGGCGAGTTAATAAAATCAGAGATTACAGTGGCAATGCATAATGATGCTATTGGCAGACAGGCATCAATGATTGAGAAATCAAAAATATTAAGAAGCCTATTGGGCTATTTTCCTGATGCTACATCAGAAGCGGCAATATCGTTAATAAATGCAAATACTGTGTTGCTTGAAAAAAAGGATTTTGAGAATTATGAGAAACTAAATCTTTCCAATGCTGAGTCCCTGATATTGCTGGCCTCAGATAACATGTTCAATTATTCTAGGCAAAGCAGCAGCGATTATCTTGATATTTATGTAGTGGAAAGTCTTTCATGCCTTGTGCTTAAATGCAAGTCTGGGACAGAAATATACAATGCAAACAAGGCAAAAGAACTCTATTATTCAAATGATTTGAATACAAGCAGTTATATTGTCATGGATAAATGCGAATTAATAAATAGCACTTTTAAGCTGCTTGAGCAGGCAAAGGCAATCACTGCTGCCAATAGGCAGAGAGCGAATGCAACAGTGTTAAAGAATGCAGTTGAAGAGGAGTCCAAACATATATACTCAATGATCGGGGGCATGAAGAAGTATGATATTCCGACAATAAATGAGCGGAGCATATATTATCTTGACAGAGTCAAAGTGGATAAAGCAGAGAATGTAAGCACATCATATACGGATTTTTATGATCTTTCAGTAATCAACATTAGCAAGTGCTATCAGAATGATTCAAGCATGGTTATAGATGAATTAGACGCAGGATATGCAGAATTACCTACAGTTAATAGATCATCAGGAACCTGGGCGGAATTGACTATGAAGCAAATTTGCTGCATTAAGAATAATTGTGATGTCTGCAATAATAATCACGATGATTTTCCATTAATCCTGCTGCATGGACATTCTTTTAATACGAAGAATTCTGCATTCCAGTCAACAGATATATTCAATGATATGGAGGATGCTTTTGTTGAGGATGATTATATAAGCTTAGGCGCCTTGAAGAGCAAAATTCCTGATTTAATATTAGCTGATTTCGGAAGATTGCTTATAAAACCTACGTATTATATTGAGTCATATAATGATGCCTTAGGAATAAAATTTATAGAGGGAAAACAGGGAAACATTGATACATATGCATTAAGGCTTAAAGAGCAGATTGATGAAATAAAAAAATATTCTGGAAAACAGAGGGTTGATATAGTGGCACATTCTATGGGTGGCCTTGTTGTTAGGAGATACATGCAGATTTTTGGGGATTCAAGCATTAACA
Source organism: Candidatus Woesearchaeota archaeon (assembly GCA_013330595.1). Taxonomy (GTDB): domain Archaea; phylum Nanobdellota; class Nanobdellia; order Woesearchaeales; family UBA9642; genus UBA9642; species UBA9642 sp12459u. The sequence goes on from DUIB01000023.1 coordinate 15,686, forward strand.
AATTTATCATGATAGGAACCCCTAATAGGGGCATAGATAAAGCAACCTTTGATTTCTGCAAACTTTATGGAGAAAAGAATGAATGCAATGATATGAAAGAGAATTCATTATTTTTGAATAAACTGAACTCAGAATCGTTGAATCATCCTGAGACATATTCGGTTATTGGAATCGGATGCGGCATGAGCGGAAAAGATGGAGATGGAGTTGTAATAAAAGAGAGTGCTGAATTTTTGAATAATTATTATGTTACAGGAACATGTAAAGTGCCCGGATCAATGCATGGCCAGATTGTTGATCCAAAGAAATATCCAGAGATTTATAAGTACATTTTGGGGATGCTAGAATGAATTACAGGAAATTAGCCCTAGCTTTCTTGATATTAGCAATTGGTATCTCTGCTAATTTTATTATGTCTGATGTTCTGGAAAATATTAATAGGGGTTTTGCTGTATGGGATTTGATGCACTTTCTTTTTCCTTTAAGGCAATTTTATTCCCTAATATCAGAAACTTTTCTTGTCATTGCAGTAATGATATTTTTATTTTATGTTTGTCGTTACAGGAAATATGATTATGTTCCATATTATTTGATAATGATAGGCGCATTTTATTTCATTAGAGCAGTGTTATTGCCTTTAACTCCAATACCATCACCTTATAATTATGATTATGGATTCCTTTATGCGTTATTGCCCCAGCATGGAACATTCCCTTCTGGACATGCAGGAATGGTGTTCTTGTTTTTCTTCATGACAGGGGATAAGGTATTGAGATATGCATTGTTGATGTTTGCAATTGCAACAGTTTTCTTCTTGATAATTTCAAGAGGCCATTATGCAATAGATGTCATCGGAAGCATAATGATCACGTATATAATGGCCAATGTATATAAGATGAGAGATTACGCCGACGCTCGGATTACCACTAAACTTTTGAAAAAAGTTTAATCAAAAAAGGTCGCAAAAAGCGACAATAGATACGCCGACGCTCGGACTTTCTCACTGATGTTCGAAGGTATTTCGCTCTTCGAGCATCAATATTTGAACCGAGAAGCCTTTTGGCAGCAGTGTTCGAGACTGCCGCAATACCAGGTTATGCGACGTCGGCAAATGCGACTGCCGGGACTTTCATGAGATTCTCACATTACCGAGGGACTTTCGCGAAGCGAAATGTCGCTCACTTTTTACGAGATTCCCAAAAAACTTTGTTTTTGGGCACAAGAACAAAAGTTCTTTGTGTTTTGTAAAAATCTCTTTTGAACCCGGGTCACGACCTTGGGAGGGTCGTATTTTACCGCTATACTACAGTCGCACAATACACAGAAATCGAGTAATTTTATATATTTGATGGATTAGGAATAATTTTTTAAATCAATTGATTATCCTATGTCCATGGCAAATGAGCTAAATTGGATAGATAAATTTGATGAATTAGAATTATATGAGTATTACTATAATGTTTATGTAGTAAGATCTAAAAACGAATCTATTGACGAAATTCCTAAAGAAACTTGGACCGAACTTGGACAAAAAACCTATGAACAGATTGAAGGTCTCTTAACTGAAAATCAATCAAAAAAAGCATTCTCACCAATATACTCAAAAAATAGTATCACTTACTTCACATTTCAGGACATAAATTATTCTCATGTCAATGGTGGCGAGTATCTTCATATAAAAATTGAGAGGGATAAACCCATAGGTGTAGATTAATGAGAGCTAATGGAACCGTATTGGAGAATTGCCCTTTCTGTGGCAGGCAGGCATTGATAAAGAATCCTCAAGGAGTTGCAGTGTGCAATGCACATAAGGATACTTATCTTAAATTAAAGTGCATATGCGGCCAGCCTTTGGATGTTATGAATGGAAAATACGGAAGTTATGGAAATTGCCTTAAATGCGGCAACATGAGCATAAAAAAGGCTCTAGAGATCAATGATACATTAAAACCAATGCCTGCAAAGACTACAATAACTGATAATGATCATAAGCCGATTAATACAATTATAAGATCAGATGATCCTGATTATTTCTAAAAATATATAAATGCATCCGAATAATGATCAATATGGATGTTATTTATTCTGCTCAAGAGAATGAGATCACAGAGCATTATATTTATCTAAGATTAGCCAAGAAGTCAAGAGATAAAGAGAATAAGAAAGTTCTTGAGAGATTAGCTGCTGATGAATTGAGGCATTATGGAATATTAAAAGAGCATACTAAAAAGGATTTTTCTCCTAAGCATTTTAAGGTTTTTTTATACTCATTATTTGCAACATTATTTGGAATAGCATTTACTATTAGATTAATGGAAAAAGGAGAGGAATATGCGCAGAAGCTATATTCAGGGCAGAAGATCAAGGATTTCAAAATACTGCTTAAAGATGAGCATAGACATGAGAATGATTTGATAAATATACTGAAGGATTCTAGAGTTGAATATGCCGGATCAATTGTCCTAGGATTGAATGATGCATTAGTTGAATTGACAGGAGCATTAGCAGGCTTGAGCTTAGCAATAGCAAATGGGAAACTGATTGCGATAATCGGCGGCATCACCGGATTTGCAGCTGCAATGTCAATGGCTGCATCATCATATCTTTCCTCTAAAGAAGAGAAGAATGGCAAGGATGCATTCAAAGGGGCAACATACACTGGCGTAGCTTATTTGATTACTGTTGCATTATTGATACTGCCATTCATATTGATTAACAATGTATTCTTATCAATGATCATTATGTTGTGCATAACAATAACAATTATTGCATTCTACACATTCTATATCTCAACAGCCAAGAACGCAAGATTCTGGCCTAAATTCCTAGAGATGGCATTAATATCTCTTTGTGTGGCAGCCATAAGCTTTGTTGTAGGATGGATTGTTAGGAAGTATATTGGGGTGGAATAGATATGGATATAACAGGACTTCTCGAAGGGGACATTGCATTGGTTGAGGAGTGTCAGAATAGACGTTTAATGGAGCATGGCTTTGTAAGAGATACTCCCATACAGATCTACAAGAAACTTCCAGGCATAACCTGTGTGCAAGTTAGGGGAGCCATCATCGCCTGTCGTGATTATGACCTCGCAAAAATAACTGTCAAAGAATATACAAAGTAAAACTATTATATTGAAAAATCTTGACTGAAACAGAAATATAGACTCTCATATTTTTATATATAGTATTTAATAATATTTAAATAATTGACAGCATTATTTTCAAGAGGGGGATTGAAGGCTCATGACTAATGCACTTCTAGTTTATCCTAGGAATCCGAAAACATTCTGGAGCTATGATGCTGCATTAGAGATAGCTGGAAAAAAATCAATGTTTCCTCCGACAGGCCTCTTAACAATAGCGTCCTATCTTCCTGAAAATTATAAGGTAAGATTAATAGATGAGAATGTAAACAAATTAATGGACTCTGATCTGGAGTGGGCAGATGTTGTGTTAACAAGCAGCATGGGCATTCATAAACAATCCCTGGAAAATATTATCGAAAGATCAAATGCACATCAAAAACCAGTCATGGCTGGAGGACCTTTGCCAACCCAATATCATGATAAAATAAAGGGCAATGCCATATTCTTCTTAGGAGAAGCTGAGAACGGTTTTGTTGAAGAGCTTGATGCAATCATAAAAAAAGACTATGTGGCTGAAAGAGCAGTTATTGATAAGCGAGGCCGATTCAAGTCATTGAATCATACCCCATTACAGAGATTTGAACTATTGGAAAAAACCCTAAAAGATTATCAGGTCATGGCTGTCCAGATAACAAGAGGCTGTCCTGAACATTGCACATTCTGCAATATTGGCTCATTATATGGATATAAAACAAGAATAAAAGAAAAGGGAAGACTGATTGCAGAGCTTGATGAGTTATATAGGATAGGGTGGCGTGGTAGCATAATGATTGTTGATGATAATGTTGCAGGAAACCAGGATGCGTTGATTCCAATATTAAAAGAAATCAGTGAATGGCAAAAATTGCATGAGTATTGTTTCAGTTTTTTTACACAAGCAAGCCTAAGGATCTATGACAACAAAGAATTAATGGAAGTAATTTATCAGGCAGGCTTTGATCAGATTTTTTTTGGTTTAGAGTCGCCATCTATTGAGAGCCTAAGATCTGCTGGTGCGCAAAAAAATATCAAAGAAAAATCTAAAACTGGCATGTCAATGGCAGAAAAAGTCAAATATATTGGTGAAAATTATTTCAAGCCGCAATCTGGATTCATAATAGGGTTTGACAAGGATCCGGATAATATAGATGAAATGATGATTAATTTTATCAGAGAAACAAGGATCAGTGTTGCAATGGTCGGTCCCTTAGGCATACTCCCTGACACTGCAGACTATACAAGGTTTTCCAGAGAAGGAAGGCTGATTAAGGACATAATATATTCTGGCGATACAGGGGTGTTCACAAGACAATTGAGCTATATCCCACATAACAGCAAAGGCCAGGAGATAGGTTCTGATGTGGTGACAAACAAGGTAAAAAAAGTCTTGGAATCAATCTATAGTCCAAAAGAATATTTCTCAAGGACACTTGATTTCATAATCAACAGGAAGAGAAAGCCCCTGTCGATGATGAAGATAAATCCTTTCAAAATATGGGTTGCGCTGAAATCATTCTATACTCAAGGCATAAAAAGCAGTTACAGGAACATATATTGGGATTATCTATGGAAAGTCTCAAGACATGATCTTAAAGATATACCTGATGCGATATCTTATGGTGTCGAAGGCCATCATCTTATAACTATGACAAAAGAGACATTGAAAGTCGATGATGTGAACCGCGACATTGAAAAGATATTGGCTGCAGAAGAACCCAAACATCATGAATACCTAGAAAGATTCAAGAGAGAGTTCAAAGAACTTATAAAAAAACATCGAAGAATTAAAAAAGATTTTAAGCCTGATGTGAATGGTTTGGATAAATTAAAAGATAGGTATTCTAAATTGTTTAAAAAGAAATAAGAACTGCTCCCGCCGAGCTTCTGAAAAAGCTCAACTAACAGAGAATAACAATTCTTACTTCATCATTTCGTTTACATATTTGGCTATAGCAAGAGATGCTGTCAATCCAGGCGAATCGATTCCTACAGCATTTATGAAATTTGGATATTTTGAATCTCTTTCTATCTCGAAGTCACAATGATCTTTAAGCTTAGCCTGAATTCCTGCCTGGTGCAATGTTATGTCCTCAAGTCTGAGATTAGGGAAAAAATGCGAGACTTTTTTCAAGTAATGCTTTTCTTCATGCAGATTGCTTGAATAATCCTCTTTGCCAACATTCACTGTATACGCTGGCCCTATTGTGACAGTTTTCCCGATAACATATTCTCCACCCACAATATCAAATGTTGGAGTTAGATGCACCCCTACTGTTTTCTTAACTTTTTTCTCCTGCAACAATTTCTGGTATTCAGAGAATGAAACCTCTGCAGTTTTTCCTGTATCGGTATAATATCCATATGGTGCAGGATATACGTTCATGCCGTTCATTGATAATTGTGTCTTTGCATCATAAAATTTCGCAGACTCTCCCCTAACAGGATCAATCTCATAAGGACTATCTGGATTAACCATCTTAGCGATTTCATCAGAGTAAAGTCCTGCTGCATTTATTACTATGTCTGTCTCTATGGTTTCAGTTTGATTGTTTGATTCTGTAGTAACTTGAAATTTATTATACGGCGAGATATGAACTACTTTATTGCCTGTAACAAAAAATACCCCATTTCCTTCTGCAAGCCTTTGGAGTGTCCTAACAAAAACTGCTGGTTCAATAATGCCTGTTGATGGGAGATATGCTGCAGAAATTGACTTGACATTAGGCTCCATATGCATGGCTTCTTCGCCAGTTAATTTTCTTGCATCAAGTATGCCATTGTCTAAAGCGGTTTTTAATATATCATCAATATATTCTTCTTCAAGAGAATTTGTAGCTACAACCAGTTTTCCTGTGCGCTTGTGAGGGACATTATGCTCTTGGCAGAAATCATATAATAGTTTATTTCCTTCAACGCAAAGCCTTGCTTTTAATGGAAGTTTTGATTTTGGATAATAGATACCTGCATGGATAACTCCTGAATTTCTTGAAGACTGATTTTCTGCGTTTATTCGCAAGTTTCTCTCAAGTACATATATTTCGGATCCTGATTTTTTCGATATTTCGTATGCTATTGCGCATCCTATTACTCCGCCACCAATAATAGTTATAGTTTTTATCATGGTAATCGCGAAATTATGAGAACACGCGCATTTATAAAGTTTATGATTTAGTTATCATTAAGAAGTGATTAAAGATATGCTCCTGCCGGGTGTTATAGAAAGTTTGAATAAAAGAGTATTGCATCTAACTTACTTCTCTGCGCAAATAATATATGATTCTGAAAAAGGCATCAAAAATATCCATAATCTATTTTTGTGCACCTTAATTGTTATTTTTTTGAAAAATGCGAGCACTTTACGTTCTTTTTTATCTCCTATTATCTTGAGTTCCCTATTGCCATTAACAAATATTGGCAATCGTATTATGACAGGCCTGATAATGACATTATTGAATGAATGTTTTTCTAGCAATTTATATAATTTTTTGTGTGATATTTTCTGCTGTGAAAATCCCTCAACATTTTTTTTTATATCCCATAAACAATGATTTGTCTTTGTTATTATGAATATTTTTCCTTTATCCTTGAGCAGTTTCCTCATTTTTCTTATGAAACCTTCTTTATCTTTTATGTACTCTAATGATCTGACAGCATAAATCTTGTCAAATTTTTCTGTAATTCTAATTTTCATGATATCTCCATGAATAAAAAATATGTTGCCTGCCTTGCAATAAGATCTTGCTTCATTAATCATTTTTTTTGATATATCCACAGCAATAATTTCTTTGCATTTCCTTGACACAATATTTGTCCATTTTCCAGGACCACACCCTATCTCGAGTATTTTCTCTGTCTTTTTAGGTTTAAGATATTTGAGCAAGAATTGTTTTGTTAAGGAATAATCAAACAATGCAATATTACTGTTCTCCCATTGTTTTTCTCTATAAAGAACTGATGCATTATCCCAGAATTTCTCTATATATCTCATTCAAATGCCTAGAATTTTAGATATTATATGCGTTTTGGATTCCAATTCTATTATCTTAATAGAGCTGCCTATAATCACAATCTCAAAACAACTAAGTGAAGAAGGCTGACTATATACCATCTTATCATTATTCTTTCCGAAAATCATCCTCTTATGCAATAATATACCATCATATAACCCTCTGAAAGATCCACGCAAAACGGCAGATATTGATTCGTGTCTGCTACTGACGCTAAAACTTCTTGTCAATCCAGTCTCATGTTTTAATATAAGCTTGATCTGGGTACGTATTGCTTGTACAGTAAACTGTGCAGCTTTCTTTATGTTAAAATGCTTAAAGAACAGGTATATGGTATTCTTGAACATAAAATAAAAGAATTTGTTAATATCATCACATATTATATCTCTGCACCCGCCACTCTTCGCTGTCTTATGATATGTAAGTGCTTCAGGATCAAAATAGAGTTTGCCTATCTTTGATGCTTTAAGACCAAGGTCTGTTTCCTCTCTATAATAATTGCCATTATATGCTATATCTCCTCCCTGTATCTTTAACAGTGTAGATCTTCTAAAGGACATATTGCCTCCTTGAAGAAACGGGACAAAACTTTTTGGGAGGTATATCTTTTGCCTAGCATCTGTAATTCTATAATGGGATTTTATCCTGCCATTTTTTATGAATGCAAGTCTTTTCACTGGCTTAATGACAGGCATCATTTTCCTGCCTTTTTCTATAACCGGTCCGCCTACTCCGACTATTTTAGTGTTTTTATAATGTTTAACTAACTTTTTTAACCAGTCTCTGTGTGCGTATCCATCATCATCTAGAAACGCCACTATATCTCCAGAAGCGTTGAATATTCCAGCATTTCTAGATGCAACTACGCCCGCGTGTGACTTATTTCTTAAGAACAGTATCTTCGTCCTGAAAGGTTTTTTATTAATTCTTATTTTTAAAATATTATCAGTTAATAATTCCTGTAAATCTAAATGTACATCAGAACAATCATCAACTATTATTATCTCTTTAGGGACATAAGATTGCTTAAGAAGAGATAATATACATTTTTTCAAAGAGGACAACCTATTCTTTGTTGATACTACTACGGAAATAGTGCATACTCTGGTCATAAATCACTTAATAATTTTAATGTTATAAAAATGTTTCTATATAGAAGTGGCCAGTGAATAAAATCTGATCCTGCTGAGCATCGTAAACAACTCAGTCGATGGAGCTTTGAGGGTTAAAGGGCTAAAAACGTCGAATTTGCAGGTGACTACATTTTCTTCTGTTTGTAGTCATCTAGCTGTTTCTTCAATGAATCATACTCTTTCAGGTATAATTCGATTGTCGGTTTTAGATCGTGGTTCTTTTCATATTCCTGGAGCGATTCATAATATTGCACTCGATTCTTGAAATCTATATTTACTGGCGGAAGCCCATGCTTTATTAGAATATTATTTAGAAGTATTCTTCCTACTCTGCCATTACCATCTCTAAATGGATGGATGTTTTCGAATTGATTATGTATTACTGCGCTGAGAATTAATGCAGGATATTTATTCTTATTCAACTCGTACCATTCTACTAATTTGTTCAATAAATGATTTATTCTTGCTTGCGGTGCACCTTCATGAATAACTATGCCACCACCCATGACTACAACTTCTTCACCTTTCTTTCGTAATTGCCCAGCAAATGATTTAGAATTCTTAAACACAATCTTATGTATTCTCTTTATTAGTTCAACAGATATGTGTTCTTTGTTTGTTCTAATGTATCTTATTGCTTCATCCACACCATATGCTTCTGCAATGTCTTCTTTAGATTTATCAGGCCACTTATCTGCTTCAAGTAAATCTTTAACTTCTTTAGCATTTAATTTACTTCCTTCGATAGCGTTAGTGTTGTATGTGAATATTTTGGAGAATGTCTCCCAATCCTCTTTTGATAAGTGAGAAATTTTTAATGGAATCTGTGCTTGAAGTTTTTTTATCTCCTCAATTTCCTTTTGTGATAATTGAACTTGAAGTGGATCGCTGATTATGTTATATTTGTGTATTTCTTCAAGGATTAGTTTTTCAGCAATATTCTTTCGCTCTTCAAGAAGTGATTTCTTTAGGTCTTGCCCCAGATATTTCCTAAACTTATGGACTTTATCGCCTTCCCTATAAGAATGCGCCAGAAAATACTTCCTCTTCTTACCTTCCTTTCGGATTTCAACATGCATAACATATATAGGTGACTACAAATTTAAATACTTTTCGGTCAGGTGACTACACTTTGATTGATTTGTGGTCACCTAAAAATATGCTCCCGCCGAGATTTGAACTCGGGTCACAGCCGTTCCCTGAACGTTTTTTGGTAAAGCTTTTTCCCAAAAAGGTTTCGTGAGAGGGCTGTATGATTGGCCGGGCTACACTACAGGAGCATTGTGTGCAATTATTATGGACTTGAAGATTGTTTATAAATATTATTCTTTATTAATGTAACTACCGTAAAATTAATAAATAATTCTTTGTTCTTCTGATTATGGTACGCATTGCTTTGGGCGAAGAGATAAACATTGTATATAAGGATTTTATCTTAACTAATAAGGGCATAAAAGGAAAGGGCATCATTCACGAACTGACGAATTTTGAGATTAAGGTGATGAAATATTTTTTTGAAAACCCTGCAATACCTATATCTCATCAAACACTGGTAGAGAAAGTTTGGATGGATAAATCAACAACAGACCATGCCATTAGGAAAAAGATGACTGATATAATAGATAGGTTATATGATGACGGTTATTTGATGGAATTTGATAAAAAGAATTATGCATTGTCTTCTGAAATATCTGGATTAGGGTATTACAGTCAAAAGATATATGAATTAATATTAGAGAAAAAAGAAATACAGGTAAAATCCATTAATGAGTTAATGGCAAGGCAAAATATTCATCTTAAACCCAATCAGATTAGAGAATATTTGAATAATGTTTGCAAAGTTAAAAGTGATGAGATCAGACAGAAATTGGATTATGTAGTATTAAAGAATCCTTCCTAGAATAAAAGTATCCTCTAGTTTTCCATTATCTAGCATCAATGCCTTTTGTTTTATGCCTTCTTTCTTGAAACCAAGCTTTTCTGCAAGTCTTAATGATGCTTCATTGCCAACAGCTGACTCTGCCTCTAATCTCTTTAATCCTTTTTTCTTTGCTTCTTTTATAAGTGCTGTTACTAGTTTTGTCGCAATGCCCTGTTTCATGTATGATTTCCTTACAAACCATCCGCATTCTGCCCTGTGCCGGGTTTTAGAGAATTTATTCACTGTGAACAGTGCTAATCCAACAGCCAAATCCTTGTCCAATGCAACAATTGTTGATCCATTGTTCATTGAGAGCTTTTTATCAATAAACATTGCATCCTGTGGGAAGAACTTATTATTGCATGCATACTTATTTACACATTCATTGCATGATCCATTGCATGAATCATTTAAGCATTCTATAATAGCTTTTCCATCTCCTGGAACAGCTTTTCTGACTGAAATTGTCATAATTCCCATTCTTATGTTGCATTTAATATTTATAATTATCGGATTGCATATGATGGATTCAATTTTCTGTCAAGATCCTGCATTGTTTTTAGATACTTCCTGAAGTCCTTTTGAGTTTCATTGAAATGATCTTCAGTTACAATTATCGGCACTTCGTATAAATTGACATAATTCCTGCCCTCTGAATTTAACTTATTTATATTATATCCTGCATCCTGAAGAGTTCCAACGCCCTGATTATAGCCTGCTAACATCAAGGATCTCTTATCTTCAATGCTCAATTCTTTCCACCTGGGATGGTTTTGCTCGAGAAATTTCAATATCCAGACATTGTATTTGTACATTACCTTAATGCTATAGGTTGCATCAGTTATAAATGAATTATATTTATCTCCCTCGCCAACTGACTCCCAGGCTGCCTTGAATTGCTGTCCTATGCCCTTTGCTCCTGTAGGGCTTATTGCATCTGTCACAAATCTTGATTCCTTATATATTTGCTTAAGCCCATCAATCTTAGTGATGATTGTTGCATGTTCATCAGTTATTCTAAATTCATCATCAGAATTCCTTAGTTTATCATATATGCTGTTATTCATATCAGCAACTGTGTCTGTTGTTAATTGAGTCTCATATTTCATAGGCATAATATCCCTATAGGTAAACTCGAAATCAGGCAGTTTATTTTCAAGTTTATTCTCCAATCTATCGCTATTAGCTACTGAGTGATTCAATGCTACTATCAATGCTATATTTAATGCTAAGTGCTTAAAGATCATATGATTTTCCTCAAATAAATCCTAATTACGCCTATAGATGAAAGGTATGATTTCAGATTACAAAAAAAGCTTACCTCGAATTTCAAGTCGATGATATTAGGTACATACACTTGTTAGGTATGCTTTTTTGGGGATCAAAAATCCTGCTTGTATTTTTTGTTTTCGAAAAATACATGCCTTGCCTTTTTAGGGTAGGATTTTTGATTTTTGAGCAATATAATGCTATCTTGAATCAAAAGGTATTACGCTTTCAAGATCTTAGACGATATCACTAAGGAAAGGCAAATCTTTTATAAAGCTTTCGGTATAAAAATGATACTATACCCTGGTTTTGTTTATCAGCCCTAAAGCGGACACCTTTTAGAGGGTCAATATGTGATACCACATCGAGCATTCAGCAATGATTTGGCTTCTATCGCTTGAATAATGTAGTTTTTGGCATCTGACACCAAAATAATATCTGCCTGAACAATAATATTAGATAATTTATCAATTAAAACCTTAACATCAATTTTTGACAATTGCTCATAATCAATCCTCACAAGCTGTTGCTGATGCGCAATAATCCTCACTTTTTGTATAGTAGCACAATTCTTATCAATTATCAAACCATCAATAGTAACACCATTATCCTTTATCTCTGATGATAGATGTTTTCCTATTACATCATCACCAATCATGCTGACAAGAACAGGAATCCCTCCCAGTGAAGCGACATTGGAGGCAACATTGGCAGCTCCCCTAGGAATATATTTCTCAGATTTGACATCCACTACTTGGACAGGAGCTTCCGGACTTATCCTGTTGACAGTACCAACAATATATTTATCAAGCATCACATCGCCAATAACCAAAATCCTCTTTCCAACAAAAGAATCTAGATCCATGATGTAAGAACAAGCTGTCAATATTAAAAGTTCACGGGTCACAGGGCAACGTTGTATTTATAGTCTTAGATCATTCGCTACGGGCCATGAGAGATTTTAGGAAGATCTATTTCTTTTTAAAAAATAGGATAATACCTGCGAGCAATGCTCCAACGGCATTAATTATCATATCCCACCACGTATCATAATTTTTAAGATCATTTTGGAATGTTGAAGGCAGTAGGTCTCCCTGGCTGAACATTCCCGGACCGTAAATATGAAAATATCGTTGCCCAAGAAATTCCAAAATTTCACCTAGTGACCCGAATCCTATGACAACAAGCATCACTATTAGTATCATGATTATCTTATGTTTTTTGTAGTCTGTTGATATCCATAAATATAACAATACAGTAATTATAAATGAATTTACAAGATGAAGCATCTTGTCAAATCCAAAGCCAAATATTGAAAATGCAAAAAACCCGAAAGTTAGTCCAGTTAGCTCAAGCACAAAAGGAATAATCCCGAGAATAATTAGCCATGGCTTCAAAGGATATTTTCTCTCAAGTAAAAAGAACGCACCTATAGCTAAATATGAAAAGATACAATCAAGAATATACGTTGGATGATTAAACATAAAACTGATCAGATAAGCCGTAACAATGAATGCAGCTGCAATGAATATAATGTTCTTTTTCATAAGATTAGGATAATTTTATTGTATATAAATATTCTGAGAAAGATGAATCCATAACTTTCCTGATCGCAGAAATCATAAAACACAGACCATGAGAGGGGTACAGGCGATAGAATGGTCCGCTGTCTTCCTTACGCACATGTTGATTCGTATGTGAACCTCTAATTAATCTCGATTTCATGTTCAAAACCCCCAAACGAATATAGAAATAGGATGATAAAAGGATTTATCAAGTTTATTCAAATCGATAAGAGCTTGTTTTTGTCTTGTGATTTCTTCTGACAGTTGACCTTTTAAATGATGATTCCTTAAAAAAATCAAGTATTGGAGTGCTTAAGTCATATCTTTTATGTATGCTATCTATTGAAGATAAAAATGATTCAACATCATGAACATTATTCCCCCATTTTTCTTGAAGATCCCTTACAAATAATTCATATTCATTCAGGGACTTATGAATTGAAATTATTATCTTATTTTTGCTACCTATGCCTGCGCCACGAATAAACATAGCTACAGGAGACAATCTTTTAATATATTTAATATTTTCCTCAAGTTTTTTTTTCTCAGCATAATTATTCCATCGATATACAGTAATAGCATTGATATGTAGTCCTATCTTCTCACAAGCAACATTTACCCCATAACCAAGTATTATACCTTTTTTTTCAAGCCTTGCCCTTATCCGCGCCACTGTTGGTCTTGATGTTCTGATTCTTCTTGCAATCTCTTGATCACTTGTCTTAGCATTCTTCAATAATTCAGTGAGCACTTGCAACTCTCTATTTGTTAGTTCCATAAGTATGAGAAGATACTATTTAGTATATAAATGTTTATATTTTTTACATTTCGTATCTTATTCTTGCAATATAAGAGACAAATATATATTAATAAGAACGATTTAATATGTTATAGTTGTGAGGTGATTGTATGATATGTATAAATAAGTACGGAATATTAGAGATAAGGGATTCTGCCTATGAAGATGATATGCACCTGATAGATAGCGTGGTGTAAACCAAGGAAAATGATTTCAAACAGGTATAGGAATAGAACATATGAAAGATATACTGATAACGAATCAGATGATGATTACATCTCTGAAGAGACATTCAGTTGTGAACAATTAGACAAATTGGGAGCGTTGGAAAATGAGATTTAACAAAAATAATTATAACAGAGTAGATGCTATGAATATGTATGATTGGGGAGAAGAATGGCTAAAATGTGATGATGACCAAGCGCGTTTAATGGAAGAAAGGTATTCTAAAGATATGTTACCTGGCAACATAAAGTATAACACTGATGTATACATTGAGTATTTGCGAACATGAACCCAAAAATATTAGCTAAAATAAGGCATAAACGTGAACTTCATAACCCCAATATTCCAATCTGGAAGCATAACATTGCAATTATAGAGGAAAAAGAACAACTAATCCTGACACAATAACATCACTAAAGTGTTATATTTCAGAAAGAATTTGTATCCATCGAACCACCAGATTGTGCGTTCAAATAATATTCGTCTCTGAAACTTTTTTTCTTTTTCTAAATTTATAAAAGAAATGTGTATTAGAGAATGGTCTCGCAATCGAATCAGAAAACAGATGTACGGGCCGTGTGACTCACACCGATGAGAAAAGAGTCTGCTGTCCTCAGTCTTGATTCTTGTTTACGCACATGTTGATTCGTATGTGAACCTTTCTGATTTCATGTTTACAGCCCCAAAATATTTTATAAAAATATATTCCAATAATTATCTGAATACTCTGATGATGAAAATTCTATCAAATCAGTATATAAATCATTTGCTTTATTTATTGGACATTCATCTGCTTTATGCAGATTATCAAGATATTTAGTCCTATTTTTTTTTGTGATTATTATCGGAGGATAATCCTGTTGCAGCAAGATATAATTCATAAGAATCCTGCCTGTCCTTCCGTTCCCATCCATGAATGGATGTATCTTCTCAATCTTATGATGGAACATCACTGCAAGAACAAAAGGATGAAGTTTACCTTTATTTTCCTTAAACCATTTCAAGAGTATATTCATATCGGTTTTCACATACGGCCAGGATGTTGATTTGAAATGCGCTTTGAATACTCTTACATCTTGTGTCCTATATCCTTTTCTTGAATCAATATTCTCTAAGAGAGAATCATGAATTTGACATATCAAATCATGACTTATGTCTTTCTTTCTATCAAGAAATAGTTTCATGAATACTTTTTCTGTATTCTGCAAATCATAAATCTCTCTTAAGGATTTATTTTTTGGAGTGAGATTATCAACTAATAATTTTTGTGCTTGATCTAAAGAAATAGTGTTGCCTTCTATCGAAGTAGTGTTAAATGCAAATTCTACGATAAAATTCTTCAGGATTTCCTCCCCTGTTAATTCATCTTGTTTGCTAAATGCCTGAGTCCAATGCAATTTACATGATTCGATACTTTCTTGTGATTCTTTAGCTAAAAAAGGATCTTTTTTGAGTTTCAATGCCCTGACTTTTTCTAAATACAAATTGAACTCTATGAACTTGTTTATAGTCTTGTATGTCTTCTTAATCTGCTCAGAGTATTTATGGGGAATATCTTTGATTTTATCTCTAATTGAATTAATGTCATCACCAAGGTATAGAATATCTTTGGCGAGAACCTTATTCTGCTTTCTGACAGAAGCCCTCAAGTAGTAATAATCTTTTCCTCCGACAGTTTTCCTGTAAATATAGGCCATAAGCATAAGAAAAACATCAATATTTATAAAGTTTACCCTCTACATTAGATAAACGCGATTGTAGTGGGTAAGAAGCAAATAATGTTCAATTCCTCAAAGACACAGGATCCTTGACTGCATGCAACAGACAAGAACGGGCCATGGGAGATTTGAACTCCCGACCAATAGATTAAGAGTCTACTGCGCTACCAGGCTGCGCTAATGGCCCAAATCCGCCGTGGCCCAGATTTTCACTTTATGATTTGAACTGGGAAATCCTTTCGGAAATCAGCTGTCTTTTCATCAACTCAAGGCTGACGCAGTACCAGGTTGTGCCACCACGGCATGTTCTTAGAAAAAAAGTTTGATTTATAAAGTTTGAGATATGTCTGAGATTATGCCGAAGAAATACAATCCATCTTACAGGGATTTCATGAATCCATTAGCAATGCTAATTATCGGTGCATTGATGTTTCTCCTCACATTATGGATAAGAAATCTTACATTTAGGATTATTCTAGTAGTAATCGGATTGATTCTAATATTATATTCTGTCGCCAGAATAATGAGGATCTTTCTTAAAATATTTCTTGATCAGATAAAAGGATGGTAAATGTGGGTGGCGAGACTTTCAGGAAATTTATGGTAAATCTTCTTTTGAACTCGCGACTTCCACGTATCCCAATTCATTGCCCAAAAGTTTTTTGGACTCATCGCTCAATGCTTATGAGCGTGGCAATCTAACCAGGCTGAGTTACACCCACATAATACGAGAGAAAAATATTTGGTTTATAAAGATTCTTTTATTGCATCTGATTCAAGATATTTGAGAACTTTTTGGCATACTTCTTTTGCTTCTGCATGATACTCAACTACCGGATCCTTATCATTTCTTGCAAGCACATCAATTACCCTGTCTCCTAATTTCCTGTATATAGGCAGCTTTCCTATGTTTATATTTACAACACCATTCTCTTTCTGCTCTAATTGCAATAATTTAACTTCAATGCTATTCAATACGTGTTTTAACTTGCTCTTTTCCTCTTCTTTAAAGTCTGCTGTTATTTCAGAAAATGCATTATACCATTCTGGATATATCTTTAACTTATCTCTCACTTCTTGTGATGCGCCTCTTTTATCTGAATAGACCCTTCCAATCACAAAATTTATTGCCTTGCATTTATCCTCTATGCCTCTTAATGATACATTGAAATTATCCTTATCAATAACTAATTCTCTTGTCTTCTGCATCTCAAGCTTTGCCCGGTCTAGCTTTGCATGAGCCTCTTCTAGCTGCGCTTTAGTATTATGCAGGTGCTGCTTAACATCCTCTAATTCATTTTTTAGATTAGGAGCATGATGAACAACTTTTGGCTTTTCAACCCTGCCTATGCCGATTATTATCAACAAGAATATGTTAATTACGTATGATATAACAATATCTACTATCGCTATACTCGGATAATCCATCTGGCTAAGCAGCATGAATGATTTTGAATAATAAATTAAGAGGAATATCAATGGAAAAATCAATGGCAAAACCCACAACAAAGCCATTCCTGGATCTATCTTAGCTAAATAAAAGAATGCGATAAGATAAAGCAATATAGGCAAAGTTCCTACAAAGACTAGGAATATGCTTGTCTCAGTCAATAACGATAATGAGAACAATGTTCCTAGATATAATATGATTCCAACAACAAGAGCTGCATTCTCATAAAACTTTGTCATGATAGTCCTTAAGAATTAGAATTTATAAATTTAATGACTTAATTTGTCTGCTAGTTTTTTTAATTCGTTTTTATCTGCTTCAGGGCCTAAGATAGTTGAGATGTATCCTTCATATTTATCAAAGAATCTTTTTTCCTTAGACCATGTTTCCTTGAATTTCTCATCTAATCCATATAATGGATAAAGCTTGACGTGAATATGATTAATACCCATACCTTCCATCACTAAGGCTGTTCTTTTGGTTTTTAGTTTATTATCTAGTATTTTTCCTACTTTTTTTGATGCAAGCATAATCTTTGAATACGCATCATCAGGCATATCAAAAGCATATGAATCATAATGTTTTTTAGTTAATACAAGAGCCATTCCTTTTGTATTAGGAAAAATGTCAAGAATTGCAATATGTTCCTTATCTTCCCAGAACTTGAATGAGGGTATTTCTCCTCTCACGATCTTGCAGAATATGCAGTCCATTATATCAACTCTTTTAATCCATAAAGGTCTGACACCTTATTCGGATATTCCATCCTGCTATTTCTGTCTACTAATATTGATTTTACTCCGATCAATTCAGCTGGTTTCATATCTGACTCAATACTATCGCCAACAATAACTATATCATTGTCAAATTCTGATGCGATATCATTGTAGATCTCATTTTTTAGCTTTCCTTGCTCGAAGGATAAATATATTTTTTCGAAATATTCTTCTAAATTGAATTTTTCAATAACTTCTTTTGAGAAGCAATCAATATTTGCAACCAATATTAATTTATGACTTTTTAATGAGTCTAAAACATCTAAAGTTTCTTGAAACAGGGTTGATAATAGCTTATTCTTATTCCATAATCCTACAAGCTTTTCATAAACAAATTCAGGAGGATTCACACCAAATTCCTTAGCAACAGCCTTAAATGCCTCTGTAAGGTTTTCATGTTTCCGTGTCATAAATATTTTTTCAAATCTCACAACATATTCATGAAAATCCTCGTTAATCCGAAGAATATTCTTGACTTGCTTAATAGGGCTAGGATGAATTCCGTTCTCTATTAGAGTTCCCTGAAGATCAAATATTATTGCATGCACCATGCTATTGAGAATTTTTAGGCTTATTTAAAGTTATTGAAAATTTTTACAAAATTTTCAATTCCAAAATTCTCTTTATAGAGAATAATTTTTATACGTCAGAAATACCACTCATCTATGATGAGTGGAAAAG
>DUIB01000023.1:34382-36360 GCA_013330595.1 Candidatus Woesearchaeota archaeon
TTTGACCGGTGGTTCTTGACAAGAGAATTTTTGTTAATCCTTCTTAAACAACAGCCAACCATTCTTTGCTTTCTCAAATTTTAATAGGACATACCTGCCTTTCATCTTCCTGCCCTTTAGAATAAATGCAAGCTTTTTCTCTTTTCTTGACTCAATTTCATAATTACCCTTATCCCAAATCTTGACAGTCCCTTTTCCGTAGCCTTCTTCAATAGCTCCTTTGAAACCAATGTATGATAGATCATGATCATCCACTTGTATTGCTAGCCTCTTAATCCCTGCAACTAGCGGTGGCTCTTTTGGGACAGCCCATGATTTTAAGACATTATCTAGCTCTAACCTTAGGTCATAATGAAGATTTCTTGCATGATGTTCATGTACTACAAATCTTGGCATAAAGTGATTAAGGCATAAATATTTATATATGTTGCTTATTTTTTGCAAGCATGAAGAGATTTTTGTTGCCTCTTATCATTTCATCTGCGCTCACTGCACAGACAATTGATAAATTAGGCAATGAGGTATATCCAAATAAAATATTTAGGAAAAACAGTATTGAGAAGATAGCGGATCAAATAGGAATATCAGGAGACCTTGCATTTGTTCTCAGGACATATCTTGGAGTTTTAGATGATTTTAAACAAATAGAATATTTCACGAATAGATATACAAATGTTGTATTAATGAATAATGGTTATGGAAAAGTTAGCATTGATATTAATAATTTCAAGAATTTCTCAAGATTCAATGATTATGTCATCACAGTTCGCTACAGGATATCTGTTGAAAATGTAAAGGGATTATTGAAATAATATTCTCAGTCATATTTAACGATATTGTTGATTATACTTTTATGCAATTTTCTTATATGCCATCACAACATTTAAATATTCAATTTCAGATAATTAATCAGCGGCCTGTTGATATGATTTTATTAAATATTCGCCACTAAAATTTAAAATGGATAATCGGCATAATAAGAAATTAATTATGTACTTCATGTTTTCTGTATTTTATTTCCTCATGCTGGAATCTGCAGAAGCAGTCAATTGCAGCACCACACTTGAAGCAAATACAGTTTACATCCTAACCGAAGATCTTTATATCAATGGCTCTACATGTTTCAATATTAATGTCGAGAATGTGACTATTGATTGTGATGGTTTTTCAATAACTGGAAACAATGCAGGCAGCACATATGGTGTTTATTCAAATCAGTTCAATACAACAATAAGAAGCTGCCAGATAAGCAACTTCACAACTGGCATCTACTTCAATGGAGCAGAAAACGGTATGATACAGAATACGAATGTCACTATCACGAAATTCTGGGACATGTACACACATGAAGGCACAGGAATCGCTCTAGTAAATACTAATAACACTTTGATAACAAACTGCAACGGCAACGCAATCGAATCAACCGTCGGCATCTATCTCCGCTCGAGTTCTTATAACACAATCTCCAACTCAACAGGCGCTTCTAATGGATATCAAGGCATCCGAACCGACTTTAGTTCCTACAACACAATCTCAGACTCCAGTGGTACTTCTCTAAGCAACATTGGTATATTACTTTCTTATTCCAACTACAGCAACATAACCCGCTCTAGCGGTTCCACATATTATTTCGGTGCTGGTATAGTTCTCTCTCACGCCTTCCACAATAATATCATCTCCTCCAATGGCACAGCCATCCTTAAGATACCGCAAGATAAACCCTATCCTACCGGCATCGTATTCTCCTCAAGTTCCAACAACACAATCTCCAATTCCATAGCCACATCCTATGATAACTATGCCATCCAACTCTACTCCGACTCCAACAACAACATAATTTCAAACAATACTCTTGTTTCCATTCTAGGAACAAGAACTCTTCTTAACATATCATCAAATTCACATTCAAACACATTCTATTGGAATAATTTCACTTCCACTTCTGGTTATTATGTCCAAGATTTGGATGGTTCTAATT